>CAZRDA010000151.1:0-4892 GCA_964598715.1 uncultured bacterium
ACTCCGACATTGACACGCTGGAGCGCAACGAGATCATCCGGGACCTGCGCCTCGGCAAGTTCGATGTCCTGGTGGGGATCAACCTGTTGCGGGAGGGCCTGGACATCCCCGAGGTCTCGCTGGTGGCGATCCTGGACGCCGACAAGGAGGGGTTCCTGCGGTCGAGCGGCTCCCTCATCCAGACGGCGGGCCGGGCCGCCCGCAACGTGGAGGGGCGGGTCCTCTTCTACGCCGATGCCATGACGGACAGTATGCGGCAGGCGATGGCCGAAACCGACCGGCGGCGGGCCCTCCAGAGCGCGTACAACCGGGAGCACGGGATCACCCCCGAGAGCATCAAGAAGACGATCCAGGACGTCCTCGGGAGCATCTACGAGCGGGACTACTACACGGTGCCGAAGGAGACCGACCCCGCGGCCGACGCCTATGTCCCCCGGGAGAATCTGCCCGCCCTCATCAGCACCCTGGAGAAGGAGATGAAGGCAGCGGCGAAGCGGCTGGAGTTCGAGCGGGCGGCCGAACTCCGGGACCGGATTCGCCTCCTGGAGCGCCGCCGCCTCGGCATCCTCGAGCCCGCCTGACCACTCCCGCTCACCCGGAGCCTGCCCGTGCCCCCACCGCCGCCGCTGGTGGCGTCCTTCCTCACCTGGCTCAGCACCCTCCCCCTCCTCGCCGTGAGCCTCAGCCTGGCGGCGGCCTTCCTCCTGGCGGCCGTCCTGGTCTTCTTCAGTGACTGGCCTGCGGGCCCCGGGGGAGGGCGCCTCGGCTGCACCATGCGGGCCGCCGGCTACCTCCTGATGGCGGCCTGCCTGGTCGGGCTGGGAGGGCTCGCCCTCGCCGAGACGCAGGCCTTCCTCCTCACCCTTTCTCTGTTTTTGGCGCTCGCCTACCTGGTCTATACTCTGCGGGTCCAGGTGGAGCGGCGCGGGCGCCGCTGACGGACATGCCGTGAGGGGGACCCATGGCGACCCATCGCATCGCGGTGGTCCCGGGGGATGGGATCGGGAAGGAGGTCATCGCCGAGGGGGTGAAGGTCCTCCGGGCGCTCGAGCGCCTGGAGCCGGGCCTGCGCCTCCGCCTCACCCACTTCGGCTGGGGCTGCGACTGGTACGGGAAGCACAGGGAGGTGATGCCGGCCGACTGCCTCAAGGTCCTGGCCCGGTTCGACGCCATTTACCTGGGGGCCATCGGGGACCCGGCCAATGTCCCCGACGCGATCGCCCAGGACGCCCTCCTGAACATCCGGAAGGGCCTGGACCAGTACGCCTGCGTCCGGCCCGCGCTTCTCCTCCCGGGCGTCCGCTCCCCTCTGGCGGGGAAGGTGCCGGGCGCGATTGACTTCATCGTGGTCCGGGAGAACACGGAGGGGGAATACGCCGGGACCGGGGGGCGGCTGTACCGCGGGACGCCGAAGGAAGTGGCCGTCCAGACCTCCATTTTCACCCGGGCGGGGACCGAGCGGGTCATCCGCTACGCCTTCGCCCTCGCCCGCCGCCGCAGGCGCCGGCGCCTCACCTCCATCACCAAGTCCAACGTCCAGCAGTACAGCATGGTCTTCTGGGACGAGGTCTTCGAGGCCGTGGCGCGGGACTTTCCCGATGTCAAGGCCGAGTCACTGCTGGTGGACGCCGCCTGCATGAACCTCGTCCGGGCGCCGGAGCGGTTCGACGTGATCGTCGCCTCCAACCAGTTCGGGGACATCCTTACCGATATCGCCGCCGCCATCGTGGGCAGCCTGGGGCTCGCCCCGAGCGCCAACATCAACCCGAGCCGGGCCCTCCCCTCCATGTTCGAGCCGGTGCACGGGTCGGCGCCAGACATCGCCGACCAGGGGATCGCCAACCCTCTCGCCGCCATCCTGGCGGCGGAGATGATGCTGGACTTCCTCGGGGAGCGGCGCGCGGCGCGGCGGGTCCGGCGGGCGGTGATCGCCGCCCTGGTGGACGGCAAGGCCCTGCCCGCCGATCTGGGGGGGGAGGCGTCAACGGGGGAGGTGGGAGCAGCCGTCCTGCGACACCTCCGGCGGGCCGCCCGAGCCTAGGGGCAAGCCACCATGGTCATCCGCTCCGCGCGCGGACCTGGCGGCCGGAGGGTGAGGGTCGCGTAGAGGGAGAAGCGGGCGAAGCCGGCGGCGCGGAGCAGACGACGCAGACGGGCGGGACTGTAGTACCGCTGGTCATGCCGTTCCACGAAGGCGCGGTAGGACCCGTCCCGCCCGTCCCGCAGGACGGTGATCTCGCCGCGCCAGAGACCGGCGCGCTCCTGGTAGCGCCCCTCCAGGATCACCGGCCCAGCCGGCAGGGGCTGGAAGACGGGAACCCCGTTCAGCACCCGGCGGTAGGCGTGCTCTGTGACTGCGTCAAAGAGAAAGCAGCCCGCCGGCGCGAGGAGCCGGCGGGCGTTCCGGAAGAGGCACACCAGGCTCCGGAGCCTGGTCTGGTAGTTCACCACGTCGAAGTTGGCCAGGACAACCTGGAAGGTCTCCTCCCGTAACAGCCCGGGAGCGGTGATATCCGCCTGAAGGAATCGGACGTTTCGCGGGCGGCGACGCCGAGCCAGGCGGAGCATCTCGGGAGAGCGGTCCACGCCGAGTACCGTCTCGGCCACGCGCGCCCAGGGGCGCGTGCTCAGACCGGTCCCGCACCCCAGGTCCAGAACGCGCCCCCCGGTGAAGCCATGCCGGCGGGCCAGCGCCACGTTGTAGCGCGCCCAGCGGCCCGGGTCCAGGTCAGCACACCAGCGGTCGTAGACGCGAGCGAAGGCCGTATAGGGAGGGTGGACCATGCCAGGTGCTTCGCCTCCGGGGGAGAGGAGCCACGGGCGCGGCAAGCCAGCCCTCAGACGGTCAGGTCTTCCCACGCCTCCCCCCGTCCTGAGGAACGCTGGAGGAGGATCGGCTTCCCCGTGAAGGCCCGGAGGCGCAGGGCCAGCGTGACGGTCCGGGCGCGCCGGTCATGCTAGCACCCGCTCCCCGGGGGGTCAACGCGCGCCCCGAGGCAGAAACCCTTTGACCGACTGGCCGCCTGCGGGTATCGTGTCATCGGCTGGAGAAAGAGGGGGGCGCAGTGCAGAAGGAATATCCCGTGAAGCGGCGCTTCCCCCGCTTCACCGTCCTGGGGAAGGTGGCAGGGAAGATCATCGCGACCCACGAGGCCACCCTCCTGAATCTCAGCCTTGGCGGCGCTCTCATCGAACACCCCTCGATGGTTCGGCCGGGAAGCGTGTCGCAGCTCCTCATCCCCACCCCCAGGGGGGACATCCAGATTGACTGCCGCGTCGCCCGCTCGACCCTCGTCCGTCAGGAGCGGCGCGGAAATGAGGCAATGGTCATCTACCAGACCGGCCTGGAGTTCCGGGACCCCTCCCCTGAAGTCCTGGCCGCGCTCGAGGGAGTCATCGCAGCCAGCCGGCCAGGCGGCGGCACCCCTGGGGAGACGACCATCACCTTCCTCCTAATGGACCTCCCCTTCCCGCCTGTCTGAGGCTCCCCCCAGCGAGGAAGTGGGGACACGGCACACCGGCAGTCTCCCGGTAGAGCCCGTCCAGGAAGGCACACACACGCTCGGGTGCGCCCGCCGCCAGTTCGGCGAGGGCCAAGGCCGCCTCGTGCGCCGGGCCGTCGGCCCGGAGCGTCGCCCCCCCCACCTCCCCATCCGGATGGGGATCCAGGACGAGGCCTGTCACCCGGTCCGTAACGAGGCCGGCCTGCACCGGCCCCTCGTAGCCCACCCGCCGGTAGAGCCAGGCACAGAACTGAAAGAAACCCATCGCCTCCAGGGCCAGGCCGTGGCTTCCGAGGGCCAGGCGTCCGGGGGTGAAGATCCGGGACCCCACGGGCCGAGCCAGCTCCACGCCCCCTTCGGGCCCGATGCACGCCCAGAAGATCGGCCGGACCGGTCCCTCGGCTGCTCCCTGCTTGAGGACCTCCAGGCGGTAGCCCCCGGGGCTCGGGACGAAGAAGTCCCAGAAGAGGGGATCGCCATTCGGCTTCCGATGCGACCGTGGGTCGAGGGCGGCCAGCAGGTCCGGGCCGGGGCGGATCCGGACCTCTTTCTCCGGGCAGGCCAGGTAGGTGATCCAGGGACCGCGCTGGCCGAGAGCCCGCCGCTTGGCCTTCAACGCCCCAAGGTCCTCGCGCTGTCTCTCGCTCACCCCTCCCCGTCCTCCGATCGGCAATGGCGGAAGCAGAGGTGCCGGAAGCCCTCCCGCCCCTGGATGCCCTCCCAGAGGCCCCGCGCCAGATACTCGTACGATGTCTCGGCATTCGGCAGGCCGAGCAGCCGCGCGAAGGGGGCGACATCCCCCGGGGGAGGGCCCAAGGCCGGATCCCGCAGGAGCCGGCTCAACACGGTCGGGTCGAGGCGGACCGGCTGCGTCCCGAAGTCCGCCCCCTCCCTCGTTCGCATCACGAGGAAGTCCGCCGCCCCCTCCTCCTGCACGACGACGGTCCCCTCCCAGGCCCGGATCCGCGCGGCAACCGTCGGTGGGTCGAGGCCGAGGACGGGTTCCCGGACCAGCGTCCGCCGGCCGCCGAGGAGGGCCGGGGGGTAGATGGACTCTCGGAGGCACGCCTCGATGGCGTCGCTCCGCCGGGCGTCCGAGAGGAGGGGGGCCAGCGCCGCCGGGCGCCCCCAGAGGCGGGCCGCGTCCTCGAGGGGGGCAGTGGCGAAGTCCGGGACAGGACTCAGGCAGGAGGAGAAGGCGTCCAGCGGCTCGCCGCCCCGGAAGGCGACATAGCCCCAGAAATCCCCGTGGTGGCTCCAAAGGTAGCAGGCCGCGCAGCCGAGGGCGCCGCTCAGAGCGGCACTCAGTTGCTCCGTTCCCGGATGGTCCTGATCGTACAAGCCCACCCACCCGTCCAGGGCAGGTCCCAGAAAAAAGCGCCGGTACCG
>CAZRDA010000152.1:0-4817 GCA_964598715.1 uncultured bacterium
GGACCTCCGTGATGTCCAGGGCCTGCTCCCCCGTGTCCGGCTGGGAGATGAGCAGGTCTTCAATGTTGACCCCCAGGGTCTCGGCGTACTTGGGGTCGAGCGCGTGCTCGGCGTCCACGAACGCGCAGGTCCCGCCCGCCCGTTGCGCCTCCGCGATGACGTGCAAGGCCAGTGTGGTCTTCCCCGACGCCTCGGGCCCGAAGATCTCCACGACGCGGCCGCGGGGGAGGCCGCCGACGCCGAGGGCGCCATCCAGTTCCAGGGACCCCGTGGAGAGGACGGCGATTGGCTCGATCGCCCCCTTGTCCCCCATCTTCATGATGGAGCCCTTGCCGTACAGTTTCTCGATCTGCGCGATCGCGACGTCCAGGGCCTTCTCCTTCTCCCGCTTTTCCATGACCGTTTTCCCCCCCAGAACTGTTCCGCCTCTCCCCTTCTCCCGTGGTAAGTTAGGCCGACCCTAAAGCATCCCTCCCCTCTTGTCAACCCGATCCCCGTGGGCCATTCCGCGCGGGGTTTGCTGATGAACAACAAGGAATTCAACTAGTTATGCTCTCTTCGAAGTCCGGGTGGTCGCTCCAGGCTCAGGGCACCCGGCACCTATCGCCTGGCAAGAAGGATGCCAGATAGCAGGAGCGGACGCGGTGGGATTCCCTGAACTCGACCTCGGAGCCTTCTTCAAGCCCTTCCCCCACCTTTTGCAGCACCGGGTCCTGCTCGAGGACGAGGAACGGGTGTGCGCCCTCGCCGCCGCCATCCAGGCGGCGGTCCGTCCGGGGGATGTCGTCCTGGAGGTGGGGACCGGGACCGGAGTCCTGGCGGTGCTGGCCGCCCGGGCCGGAGCGAGGCGGGTCTATGCGGTGGAGCGGACCGGCCTGGCCAAGATCGCGGCGGCCGTGGCGCGGGAGAACGGGGTCGGGTCGGCCGTCCGGGTGATCCACGGGGACGCGCTGGCCATCCGGCTCCCCGAGCGGGCCGATCTCCTCATCACGGAAACGCTTGGCCACCTGGGGCTGGAGGAGGGGCTCGCGGCCATCGTCCGGGATGCGCGCCGGCGGCACCTGAAGCCAGGGGCCAGGGTCCTCCCCCGCCGCCTCCGGTTCCTCGCGGCTCCGGTGGCCCTTCCCAGTTTCTCGCGGGGCGTGCCCGTCCCCAGGGAGGCGCTCGTGGGTACTGGAGCGACGAGGGTTCCTCAGGCCTACCGTCGGCTCTACAAGATCCGGTGGGACGACGCGCGCTGCCTCGCGCCGCCTGCCGTTCTCTGGGACCTCGACCTGGCCGCGGGGACCGGCCCGCCGCCGCGGGTCTCGGGGGCTGTCACCTTCGGGGGATTGCGGAGGGGCTCGCTCGCGGGATTTGTCGCCTTCTTCGAGGCGGAACTTGCGCTCGACCTCGTCCTGTCAAGCCGAACGGGGACGACCTGGCGGCCCGTCTTCCTCCCCTTCCCCGCGTCCGTGCGGGTCGGACGGGCAAGTGCCGTCCGCCTGCGCCTGAGTCTCGTGGAGCGGGAGCCAGGCTGCCACGTCACCTGGTCCGGCGTCGTGCAAACGGAGGGGAGCCGGTACCCCTTTCGTCTCGCCGCGGGGCCTACCGGCTGATCTCCACGCCCCACAATCTGTCCACGGGACGCTTCAACATGTTGAGCGTGAGCCCGCGCACGGCCTTCGCCTGCGCCGCCAGGATGTAGGGATGGCTCAGGAAAACCGAGGGGGCCTCCCCCACCACGCGGCGCTGGATCTGCTGGTAGATCGCGTGGCGCTCGAGGTCCTGAGCGCTCCTGCGGGCTCGCAGCAGCAGGGTATCCACCTCCGCGCTCCGATACTTGGTGTAGTTGCTCGGGGACTTCGAGTAGAAGAGGGTGAACAGGACGTTGTCGGGGTCGAGGAAGTCCGCCGTCCAGCCATCGGTGAAGAGGAGGGGGACATCCCGCTCCAGCACGGCGTACACCTCGTCCCAGTTCTTGGCCGGGATGAAGTCCACCTGGATCCCGACCTTCTCCAGGTCGGCCTGGATGGCCCGGCCGACTTCGGGGCGGCCCGGGATGAAGGCATAGGTCATGAGGCTCGTCCGGAAGCCCTGGGGGAGGCCGGCCTCGGCGAGAAGCGCCCGGGCCCGCGCCGGGTCGTAGGCGGCCTGGCGCGCCGCCGGGTCGTACCCCGCGAGACCCGGGGGCATCGGGCCGTGGGCCGGGATCGCCGTCCCCCGGTTGAGGTACAAGATGATCCGGTCCGCGTTGATGGCATGGGCCACGGCGCGGCGGACCCGGGGGTCGGTGTAGGGCTTGAGGTGGTTCGAGATGCCCAGATACTCGATCCGGGGCCGGGCGAGCGGGAGGAACTCCACCGCGCCCGACCCCATGATCTTTTCGACGTCGTGCGGGCTAAAATCGGTGATGACGTGCAGCGCTCCGTCCAGGAGCCGCCGGACCCGCTCCCCGGCGTCGGGGACGATGCCGAAGATCACCCGCTCCAGTTTGGGGGGGCCCGCCCAGTAGTCCCGGTTGGCCTGGAGGACCACCTCCTGCTTGTCCACCCACCGCTCGAACTTGAAGGGGCCCGTCCCCACCGGCTGCTTCCCGTACGCCTCGCCCGCCTGGCGGTAGGCGGTGGGACTCACGAAGGCCATGGGCCCGTAGTTGTTGGCCATCGTGCTCAGGAGGGGCCCGTAGGGGTGATTGAGGACCAGGCGGACCGTCCGGGCGTCCACGGCCTCCACCCGGTCCAGGATCTCCAGGAACTCGCCGTAGAGGTACGGGAGGGTCTTGCCGGGCGATTGCGGCGCCGGCGCCATCTGGCGCTGGAAGTTGAAGCGGACCGCCTCGGCGTCAAAGGGGGTCCCGTCATGGAACCGGACCCCCTCCCGGAGGCGGAAGGTCCAGGTCCGGCCGTCGTCGCTGACGGTCCAGGAGGTCGCCAGGGCCGGGCGGATCCCACCGTCGGCGTCCGCCGCTACGAGGCTCTCGGTCAGGTGCCAGATGACGATGTTGGCCGTGCTGATGTCGCTCTTGGCCGGGTCGAGCGTCCGCGGGTTGCTGTCCAGGGCGTACAGGAGCGTCCCGCCCTGCGCCCAGAGCGATCCCGGAGCGGCCAGGCCGACCGCCAGCGTGACGAGGGGGACAAGGAGTCCCCGCGCAAGTCGCCTCATCGTTCCCCCCTTCCTGCGGCTCCTATCGGTCGCGGTCGCGATCCCGGTCCCGATCCCTATCTCGGTCTCGATCTCTGTCCCGATCCCGGTCCCTGTCCCGGTCCTGAGCAAACGTCCCGGCCGCCGCCGTGGCGCTCAGGAAGTCGTGCAGGTACTGGAGGCACGCGAAGGCCGCCTCCACCTCGTCCGCGTACCGCCCCTCGATGGGCTCACGAATCCGGATGACCCGCTCGATGGCCGCCCCGGCGCCTCGCCCTGCCCCGCCACCGGCTCCCTTTCCCTTCGCCACGCCTCGCGTTCGCCGCGCCATGGGTTCTCCCTCCCCGCCTCCATTCCCCATTCGCCATCTGCACCGCCCACCGCCACGTCCACCTCCCCCCCGCCGGCCCCGGCTGCCACGCGATCGCGGCCCGGACCAGGTTCCCGCGCGCGACCGGCGTGGGCTCCGGCAGAGGGAGCAGGAGGCTTTGGTTGTCCTCCGGACTCGCCACGAGGACGAATCCCGTCAGCGCGCCGTCCCGGATGATTCGGAAGCGCACCTGCACCTGTATGCGGGCCAGGCCCGCGAGCGGATACCGGACCGCGACTGGCGGAGCCAGCCAGTTGAGCCGCGCGGCGCGAGTGAGGACCGGTGTGCGCAGCAGCGCCAGCGCCGCGCTCTCCAGGCGCACCCCCGCGACACCCCGCCGCCAGAAGGCCGCGCTCGCCCCGTGCAGGATCGGGTCTCGCGTCGGCGCCACCGCGATGCCGCGCCAGGCGGTCAGCGCCAGCCCTGCCGGCGGCCAGGGTTCCATCAGAGCGCCATCCTGAGGGTGGCCCGCCCCTCCGTCGCCCGGGAGAAGTACGCTTCCCAGGAGCCGCGGATCGCATCCAACTGGCGCAGGCGCGCCCCGAGGAGCCCCTCGTGCCGCCGGAGGAGAAGCACGAAGGCGTGGCGGAACGCCTGCCCGGCGCGCGGCGCGGGGTCGCGCGGCCCCTCCGCGGCCACGATGGCTTTCAGGGAGATCTCCTCCACCTCCGCCTGAAGGCGCAGGCCGGTCTTCGGCCGGTCGCCCGCGTTCCAGGACCTCCCCTCGGGATCCCGGGCTCGCCGGAGCAGCCGGAGGGGCGGCACCTCCTCGGGGACGCGCACGCCCATCAGGTACTGGTCCAGCGGCGAGTAGCCGTCGGTCGGCCGCAGGCTCCAGTGGTATCCCCCGTGCGCCTCCCAGCAGTTCCCCTCCAGGGCTGAGGCCCCGCTGTCCAGGAAGAAACTCCAGTGGCTCCCGTCTCGCCCCAGGAGGTCCCCGCTGAGGCGACCCGCAGGATCCCGGAAGCGCACCGACGCCCCCCACCGGTGCCCCACTTCCTGGGCGATCAACGAGAGGACCGAATCGTTGTTCTCCGGCAGCCGCTCCGTGGGGTTTTCGGGAAGCGCGGGAAGCGGATAGAAGAGGTGGACGCTCTGGAGGCGCGACGGCGCGCCGTAAGCGGCGCGGTGATCCACGACCGGCTTCCCGATCCCCCGGTCGCTGTTCCGGATGAGGAGATGGAAGGCTCCCCCGTCAGGGCCCGTTTGCGGGAAGAAGGAGACGAAGTCGAAGGCGTCGGCCGCCACCTCGGCGAAGAACCGGCGGCTCGCCGCCGCGAGGAGCCACTGCCCGTCGGGGCTGAGCAGGGTCCCGTCATCCTCG
>CAZRDA010000153.1:0-1107 GCA_964598715.1 uncultured bacterium
GGCCCTGCGGCAGAGGGTGGCCGAGCTGGAGAAGACGGCCGGGGCCCGGCCCGACACCAGGACGTGACGAGGGGTGAGGCGATGAGCGGCGACGAGGCGGTCTTGACCGGGGGTTCCCCGTGACCCGTCCGTGAGGGAGGCTGACGCCGATGCGCATTGAACGCGGAGGGAGCAGCGGTCTGGCGGCGACCCTGCGGGACGTTCGGGTGACGGCCGGCGCCCTCACCGCCGCCGTAAAGGTCGGGGACCAGGAGTGGCAGCTCGTTCTGGAGGCGGACGAGATCGGCACCCTCCACACCGCCATCCACGAGTGGTTCAAGATCCGGCAGCCTGGGATTCCGGGACCGGAGAGGAGCGAGCGATGAGCCTTGACCCGAAGCACCGGAGCCGATTCATCACCGATGGCCCCGACCGCGCGCCGGCGCGGACCTACTTCAAGGCGATTGGCTTCAAGGACGCAGACCTGGCCAAGCCGCTCGTGGGTGTCGCCCACTGCTGGATCGGGATCACGCCATGCAACATCAACCACCGGCGTCTGGCCGAGCGCGTGAAGGAGGGGGTCCGGGCCGCCGGCGGGACCCCGATCGAGTACAACACCATCGCCGTGACCGACGGCATCGCCATGGGCACCGAGGGGATGAAGGCCTCCCTCGTCAGCCGTGAGGTGATCGCCGACTCCATCGAGGTCGTCGCCCGCGGCCACCTCTTCGACGCCGTCGTGACCATCTCCGGGTGCGATAAGACGATTCCCGGGACCGTCATGGCCCTGATCCGCCTCGGCCTGCCGTCCCTCATGCTCTACAGCGGGTCCATCCTCTACGGCGAGTACCAGGGGCGCCGACTGACTGTCCAGGACGTCTTCGAAGCGGTGGGGGCCTTCAACGCCCGGCGGATCTCGGCGGAGGAGCTGCGTTCCATCGAGAATCACGCCTGCCCCGGCGAGGGGGCCTGCGGCGGACAGTTCACCGCCAACACCATGGCCACGGCGTTCGAGATGCTCGGCATCTCGCCGATGGGGCTCAGCGGGATCGGGGGGGGGGGCGCGGGGGGGGGGGGGGCGGCGGGCGGGGGGGGGGGCGGGGGGGGGGGGGGGCGGCGGGGGGGGGG
>CAZRDA010000153.1:1117-4809 GCA_964598715.1 uncultured bacterium
GATGCTCGGCATCTCGCCGATGGGGCTCAGCGGGATCCCCGCCCCCGACCAGAAGAAGGAAGAAGCGGCCTTCGAGTGCGGCCGCCTGGTGATGGACTTGCTGCGGAAGGGGGTCACGCCGAAGCACATCGTCACCCGGAAGGCCCTCGTGAATACCATCGCCGGGGTGCTGGCGACGGGCGGCTCGACGAATGCGGTCCTCCACCTCCTTGCCATCGCCAAGGAGGCCGGAGTCCGGCTCATCCTCGAGGACTTCGACCGCATCTCCCGGAAGACCCCGCTGCTGGCGGACCTCAAGCCGTGGGGCCGCTTCACCGCCCCCGAGATGTACCAGGCGGGCGGGATGGCCGTGGTGGCGAAGCGGCTCCTGGATGCGGGACTGCTCTCTCCGGACGAGATGACCGTCACGGGCCGGACCATCGGCGAGGAGGCGCGGGCGGCGCGGGAGACGCCCGGCCAGGAGGTCATCCGCCCGCTCGGCAACCCGCTCAAGCCGACGGGGGGGCTGGTGATCCTGAAGGGGAACCTGGCGCCCGAGGGATGCGTCGCCAAGGTGGCGGGGCACGAGCGGATGACCCACCGCGGTCCGGCCCGCGTCTTCGACCGCGAGGAGGATGCCTTCGCCGCCGTGAAGGCCGGGAAGATCAAGGCCGGCGACGTGATCGTGATCCGCTACGAGGGGCCGAAGGGCGGCCCCGGGATGCGCGAGATGCTGGCGGTCACCGGGGCCCTGCACGGGGCGGGGTTGGGGGAGTCAGTCGCGCTGCTTACCGACGGGCGCTTCTCAGGAGCCAGTCACGGTTTCATGGTCGGCCACGTCGCGCCGGAGGCGGCCAATCGCGGGCCGATCGCCGCCCTCAAGAATGGCGACACGATCGTCTTCAACATCGCCAAGCGGCGCCTCGACGCGGAGCTGACGGCGGCCGAGATCAAGAAGCGCCTCTCGAAGTGGAAGCCCCCGGCCCCGCGCTACACCAGCGGCGTGATGGCTAAGTACGCCCGCCTGGTCTCCTCCGCCTCGGAGGGGGCCGTCACCGGATGACCAGGGCCGGGGCGACCGAGGTCCGTCACCTGCACCACCTCGCCCGTCTCTACGGCGTCCAGACCGCCTACTACGGCTTCACCGGTCGTCTCGTGCAGCCGCCACCGGAGGCGCTGGCGGCGGTGCTCCGGGCGCTGGGGGCCCCCGCGGAGCGGCTTCAGGATGTCCCCGCTGCGCTCCGGGAGCGCAGACAGGCAGTGTGGCAGCAGTGCTGCGAGCCGGTCATCCTGGCGTGGGACGGGGACCCTGTGGGGGCCACGCTCCGCGTGCCCGCTCGCCTCGGAGGCGGCCCCGTGGTTGCCCACCTCCAGCTCGAGACGGGGGAGGTGCGGACCGTGCGCGGCGACCTCAGCCGGTTGCCGACGCTCCGGGGTGCCGAGGTGGAGGGCGCGCGCTACGCGGTGAAGAGGCTTCCCCTGCCCGGCCCGTTGCCCTGGGGGTATCATCGGCTGACCGTCGAGATCGGGCCGGACCGTCTCGAGAGTCTCCTCATTTCCGCTCCGGCCCGGGCGTGGACCACCCCCGGCGGGCGTGGGGGCGGGGAGTGGGGGGTGTTCCTCCCTCTGTACGCGCTCCATTCGGAGAGGAGTTGGGGTGCCGGGGATTTCACGGACCTGGGAGCGTTGGCGGGATGGGTTGCCGCGACCGGGGGTGCTCTCGTCGGAACGCTACCGCTGCTGGCCGCCTTTCTGGATGAGCCCTGTGAGCCGAGCCCCTACGTGCCGGCGAGCCGCCTCTTCTGGAACGAGTTCTATCTCGATCTGACCCGGATTCCGGAGCTCGAGCGATCCCCCGCGGCGAAGCGACTGCTGGCGTCGGCCGAGGTCCGGGAAGAGTGTGACGTCTTGCGCGGATCGCGCCTCGTGAACTACCGCCGGCAGATGGCGCTCAAGCGGAGGATTCTGGAAGACCTCGCGCGCCGCTTCTTCGCCGGGACCTCCCAACGGCAAGCCCCCCTCCGGCGCTTCGCGGCGACGCACCCCGCGGTGGAGGACTACGCCCGCTTCCGGGCCGCGGGCGAGCGGCAGCGCGTCCCCTGGCCGGCCTGGCCGCAGCCGCAGCGCGATGGCGTGCTCGCCGAGGGGGATTTTGGCGAAGCGGAGAGGCGCTATCACCTCTACGTCCAGTGGTGTGCCCACGAACAGCTCGATGCGGTGTCTGCGGCGGCACGGGACAGCGGGGTGGGGCTGTCCCTCGACCTGCCGCTGGGGGTCCACCCGGATTCCTACGACGTGTGGCGGGAGCGGGCCGTCTTCGCCCTCGGCATGGCCGGCGGCGCGCCCCCGGACGCCTTCTTCATGAAGGGACAGAACTGGGGATTCCCGCCGCTGCACCCCGAGCGCATTCGCGCGCAGGGGTACCGCTACACCATCGCCTGTCTGCGCCACCACCTCCGGCAGGCCAGCGTGCTCCGGATTGATCACGTGATGGGTCTGCACCGCCTCTTCTGGGTTCCGCCGGGGATGCAGGCCCACGAGGGCGTGTACGTGCGCTACCGGGCCGAGGAGTTCTACGCCATCCTGGCGCTCGAATCGCACCGCCACGAGGCGCTGATCGTGGGGGAGGACCTGGGGACCGTGTCCCCGGCCGTGCGGCCGGCCATGGCCCGGCACAACGTCCTGCGCACCTACGTCCTTCCGTTCGAGGGAGCGCCCGATCCCGCCGCGGGTCTGCGGGGACCCTCCGCGGACTTCGTGGCCACGCTCAACACGCACGACATGCGCCCGTTCGCGGGATTCTGGCAGGGCCTGGACATCGAGGATCGGGTGGGCCTGGGCCTGCTGCCGGAGAGTGAGGCCCAGGGCGAGAGGAACGGGCGCGAGGGGTGGAGGGCAGGCCTGGTCGGCTTCTTGAAGCGCACCGGTCGCCTGAAAGGCGAGGGTGGGGGGGTGCACGATCTCCTTCGGGCCTGCCTGGCATACCTGGGCGGGAGCCCGGCCCGGATCGTCATGGTGAACCTGGAGGACCTTTGGCTTGAAACGGACGCTCAGAACACGCCGGGGACGCGGGCGGAACGGCCCAACTGGCGGCGGAAGGCGCGGCACGCCTTCGAGGAGTTCTCCCGGATGCCCCGAGTGGTGGAGGCGCTGCGGGAACTTGACCGGCAGCGGCAGGCGGCGACAGGTCCCCGATGACGGCGAAGAAACACACCAAACGACCGATCAACGCGGCGGGGCGGCCCGCCCCCCCGCGCTACGACGTGACGCTGCTCACCGAGGAGGATCTCTACCTCTTCAACGAGGGGAACCACTGTCGCCTCTACCGAAGCCTGGGAGCCCATCCCCTGACCGCCGGCGGCGAGATGGGGACGTATTTCGCCGTCTGGGCCCCGGACGCGGAGCGGGTCGTCGTCATGGGCGACTTCAACGACTGGGACAGGGGCAGCCATCCCTTGCAGTCCCGCGGGCAGTCGGGGATCTGGGAAGGTTTCGTCCCGGGCGTCGGCCGGGGAGCGCGCTACAAGTACGAGGTCCTGTCCCGCCATGGCGGCTACCGGGTGGAGAAGTCGGACCCCTTCGCCTTCTCCACCGAAGTGCCGCCCAAGACCGCGTCAGTGGTCTGGGAGTCCGAGTACGCCTGGGGGGACCGGGCGTGGATGGAGGCGCGGCACCGGTCGAATGCTTTGAACAGCCCCATGGCCATCTACGAG
>CAZRDA010000154.1:0-4802 GCA_964598715.1 uncultured bacterium
GCGTACGACCAGGGGAGGGAGCCGGCGAAGGCGTAAAAGAGAAAAGGCCAGAAGGGCATCCGGGCGACTCCGGCCGGCAGCGAAATGAAGGTCCGGATGACCGGGAGGAGCCGGGCGAGGAAGGTTGCAGCGGAGCCGTAGCGGGCGAAGAACCGGTCGGCCCGCTCCACCTCCGCCGGAGTGATCAGGACCCACCGGCCGTAGCGGAGGAGGGCCGTCCGCCCGCCCCGGGCTCCGACCCAGTAGGCCGCCGCCGAGCCGAGGGCGCAACCCGCCGCACCCGCCAGGCTGGCCCCCCAGAGGGTGAACCGCCCTTGCGCGGCGAGGAACCCGGCGAACGGCATGATCACCTCGCTGGGGAGCGGAATGCAGGCGCTCTCCAGGGCCATGGCGACGACGATGCCCGGGTAGCCCGTGGCGGCCAGCGCTTCCGTGAGGAGACGGACGGCCGCCTCGAGGAGACCGGTCACGGGCCCCCGACCGCCCGTTCGGTGATCATCCCCACGCTCTCGAACCCGGCCGCTTTGATCTCGTCCATTACCTCGATCACGGTGCCGTACGGGACGGAGGCGTCCCCGCGGAAGTAGAGGATCCGCTCCTGGCGGACGGCCGCGGCCGCTTTGAGCCGGGCCCCCAGCGCTCCCCGGGGAACCGGCTGGTCGTTGAGGTAGATCCGCTGATCGCGGGCGAGCGTCAGGGTGAGGCGGTCCTCCGCCTTGGCAGTCCCCGTCCGGGAGCGGGGGAGTTCCACGTCCGTCCCCCGCTGGAGCATCGGGGTGGTCACCATGAAAATGATCAACAGGACCAACGTCACGTCCACGAGGGGAGTCACGTTGATCTCGGAGAGGAGGCGCCGGTCGCGGCGCGCCGGCCCCGCTGACGGGAGCATCGGACCTCCTACCGGGTGGCCTCCCTGAAGGCGGCCTCCACCACCACCTGCCCGGCCCGGTCCATCTCCTGCGCGAAGACCTTCACCCGGCCGACGAAGTAGTTATACGCGACGACCGCGGGGATCGCGACGAAGAGGCCGGCCGCCGTGGCCACCAGCGCCTCGGCGATCCCGGCGGAGACCACGGCCAAGCCACCCGCTCCGGTGCGGGCGATGGCCTGGAAGGCCTCGATAATCCCGAGCACCGTGCCGAAGAGGCCGATGAAGGGGCTCACGTTGGCCAGCGTGGCGAGGGAAGGGAGGCGGCGCTCGAGCGTGGCGATCTGGTCGGCTGTCTCCCGGGCCGTGGCCCCCCGGATGGTCTCCAGGGTCGCCGCCAGGTCCGGCCCCGGGCCCAGGGCGAAGCGGCCCTCGAGCGCCCGGCGTAGCGCCGCGAGGCCGACCGCGAAGACGGCTGCCACCGGATGATCAAGGCGTGCGCCGCAGGCGGCCAGCGCATCGGCCAGCTTCCCGGCGGCCAGCGCCTCCTCCACCTCTGCCCGCAGGGTCCTGAGGTACCCGGCGACCCGGCGGTAGGCCAACGCCCGTTCCAGGATGACCGCCACGGAATAGATGGAGCAAGCGGCCAGGATGACCAGGGTGATCCCGCCGCGGAGGAGGAGGTGGAGGACGCCCTGCTCGAACATCGCTTCGGTCCCTAGTGCCCCGGCTCGTAGGAGGTCGTCCGCCGGCAGCGCTCCCGGTGCCGGTCCAGGGCTAGGCCGATGAGGCGGTCAATCAGGGCCTGATAGGACAGGCCGGTCGCCTCCCAGAGCCTGGGGTAGACCGACGTCGCGGTGAAGCCGGGGATGGTGTTGATCTCGTTCACGTAGATGTCCCCCGTCCCCCGCTCCAGAAAGAAGTCCACCCGGGCCATGCCGGCGCAGTCAATGGCGGCATACGCCTTGAGCGCCAACGCCCGGACCTCTTCGGCCACCCGGGGGGCGAGGGGGGCCGGGATCTTCGCCTCGGCACCCCCCGGGACATACTTGGCCTGGTAGTCGTACCAGTCCCGGGCGGGGAGGATCTCCCCGGGGACCGAGGCCTCGGGGGCCTCATTCCCCAGGACGCTGACCTCGATCTCCCGGGCGTCCAGCCCCCGCTCCACGATGAGCTTCCGGTCGTAGCGGGCGGCGAGGTGCAGGGCGGCGGCCAGGGTCTCCCGATTCACCGCCTTGCTGACGCCGACGCTCGAGCCCAGGTTGGCCGGCTTCACGAAGCAGGGGAAGGAGAAGCGCCGGGTGAGGGCGGTCAGGCACGCCTCCGGGCTCTCCTCCCAGCGGCGGGTCGGGAGGATCTCGTACTCGACCACGGGCAGCCCGGCCTGCCGGAATGCGCCTTTCATCAGGGCCTTGTCCATCCCCAGGGCCGAGGCGAGAACCCCGGGGCCCACGTAGGGGAGGTCCAGGAGCTCCAGCAACCCCTGAACGGTCCCATCCTCCCCATAGGTCCCGTGGAGGACCGGGAAGGCGAGATCCATCGCGAGCGGTATCGCCTTCAAGGTGCCACCGGCCGCCACGGTGGCGAAGGCCGGGGGGCCCGGGTCCGGGGGGAAGGCGAGGCGTTCGCCCCCCGGCTCGAGGGGGGTGCTTGGGACTGCCTCCACCCGGTGCCAGGTTCCGGCCTTGGTGATGTAGAGCAGGACCGGCTCGTAGCGGGTCCGGTCCATGGCGGCCACGATGGAGGCGGCCGAGGCCAAGGAGACCTCGTGCTCGCCGGAGCGGCCGCCGAAGATCACCCCCACCCGCAGGCGCTTCCCCATCCCGAACTCCGCGCCTCCCGTTGCGCCGGCTCGCCGCCCCGTGCTAGGGTGGCGTCCGGGAGGCCGGCATGGTCCCAGGGTTCAATAGTGACGTCGAGCACCGGGGGCGGCGCTACCATATCCAGACCGAAGACCTGGGGACTGGGAACCAGTGCCTCCTCACCCTGGTCTACGACGCGGGCGCCATTCTCACCCGGATTAAGGTTCCGTATGCCGAGATTCTGGGGGCCCAGGCCTCCCGCGAGCAGATCCATGCATTCATGGATGCCCATCATCGCCGCGTGATCGGGGACATCCGTGCCGACCGGCTCGCGGCGAACGCCCCTCCGGGCCGGACCCTCGAGGATTTGATCGCCGAGGCCCGCCCGACGCCGGAGGGGAGCGCGGCGGGCGCCGCCTCCGGTGAGGCCCATCCGGCGGCGGAGAGGAAGACGGGGGGAGCGCAGGCGGGGGGCACCTAGCCGGCAGCGCGGGTTACCTCGGTCACCACGGTCACCGCGGCGCCCACGGGAGCCGCGGCGGGCTGGAGCGAGTTGCGAAGGGCCTCGTCCGCGGCCCGGCACCGCTCCAGGACCCCGGCCAGGAGGGTATAGCGACCCTCTCCCACGCTCCGGTACTTGCGGGCCAGGTCGTCCGTTTCGCGGAAGTACTCCTCCGGCTTCAGGTCGGTGGTCGCGGAAAACTTGTCCAGGGCCCGCTGGCGCTCCATCGTGTACTCCATGAGGGCCCGGAACTCCTCCAGCACGTCGCTCTGAGCGATCCGCTCCAGAATCCGCTGCTGCTCCCTGAGGTGCTCCGTGAAAGGCGTCAGTTTCTTCACCACGTCCTGGTAGATCACCTCCACCGTCCCCTGCTGCTCATTCAGGTAGGCCCGGTAGGGCTTGGGCTGCTCCTCCAGGTAGCGGCCGGCTTCGGCCAGAATCCTGCGTTGCTCCCCCAGGTAGCGAGTGAAGTTGTCGAACTGGTCCTTCAGCTCCGCGTCAAGGTGGGCGCCCACCCGCTCCAGGTTCTGCTCCTGCCCCTGGAGGTACTGTTTGAGGGGCTTGATGCGGGTGTCCAGCTGCCGCAGGGCCTGATCAATGCTGCGTCGCTGGTCGGCGAGGTACTTCTGGAAGGGGGTGAGACGCTCGTCCAGGTAGCGCTTCACCTCCTCGATCGCCCGCTGGGCGTCCTCCAGGGCGCGGAGGATCGCTTCAAGGGCAGGGGATTGAGACCAGGAGAGCATGGCCGTGTTCCTCCTGCGGGTAGCGTCGCTGGCGTCGGGCGCCCCCTCGGCGTCCTCGGTGCGGTTCCTGCCTGTCCATCGCATCATCGGTGCGGTCCCTGGAACGTTCACTCAAGAATGCCGGCCAACCTTCGCACAAGTCCCCCGGGGTGTCAACAGCCAAAACCGGCCTAGCGCTGGCGAATTCAGGGTTTAGCCTCCCCACCTGCCTCGGCGAGAAGGGGGTACGCCCCCCCCTTGTCCGGGCTCTCCCCTGGGGGGGAACCCGATGCGATGACGAGGGATGCCGTCATACCCTCCTAGAGCCTCCGGTAGACGAAAAGGGCCAGGGCGATCCCCAGGAGGCTCGCCAGGTTCAGGCGCAGGGTGAAGCCGAAAGTGACCGAGAGGACCCGGAGATCCATCGTGGCCGGGGAGAGGCCGGGGCTCACCCCCCGCGCGAAGAGTTGCTCCAGCGTCCCGCCCGGGAAGAGGAGCCGGATGACCTCCCCCAGGAGCGCTCCGACCAATGCCCCCAGGATCAGGAGGACAACGAGGCCAGTGGTGCTACCAGTCCGTCTGGTCACCGGGGATCACCTCCTCCTTGCGGAGGGGGGGCTGAGGCCCCCCTCCCAGCACTCCTCCCCCATCGCCGTACACGTCCACCTTCCGCAGGACCATACCGAAGATGAACAGGACCGAGGCACTGATGGTCAGGGCAATCAGTGCGAGGCGCAACGTCACCGACGTGACGAGGGCGGCCGTGAGGGCATGGGTCAGGGCGAACAGGTAGATCAGGAGGACGGTCTCCGTGCGCCCGAGGCCCAGCCGGACGAGGCGGTGGGAGGAATGATCCTTCCCGCCGAGCGTGAGGGGCCGGCCTTGCCGCCAGCGGAGGAGGGTCACCA
>CAZRDA010000155.1:0-4690 GCA_964598715.1 uncultured bacterium
CCACCTGCGGGTCCTCCCCGTGCCCCTCGAAGTCCACGTAGAAGAGGTACTCCCACACCTTCGTCTTGGAGGGGCGGGACTCGATCTTGGTCAGGTTGATCTCCCCTTCCGCAAAGGGCTCCAGCATCCCGTGGAGGGCGCCGATCCGGTCCTTGATGGAGAAGAGGATGGAGGTCTTGTCGTGCCCCGTCCGGGGGACAGCCTTTCGGCCCACGATGAGGAACCGGGTGAAGTTGTTGGCCGCGTCCTCGATCCGGGCCGAGACCACCTTCAAGCCGTACAGCCGGGCCGCCAGCTCGGAGGCGATCGCCGCAGCGCTCGGATCCCGGCTGGCGGTCTCGGCGGCCGCGGCCGTCGAGGCCACCTCCAGGACCGGGACGTGGGGGAGGTTCGCCTCGAGCCACTGCCGCGACTGGGCGATCGCGTGGGCGTGGGAGTAGATCTTCTCGATGGCGGCCCTCTCCCCGCTCCGGGAGAGGAGATGGTGCGAGACCTCCAGGAGGATTTCCCCGCCGATCTTGAGATCGGAATCCACGAACATGTCCAGGGTGTGGCTGACCACCCCCTCCGTGGAGTTCTCGATCGGCACCACCCCGTACGCCGCCTTCTCTTTCTCCACCTCCTGGAACACATCCCGGATGCTCCGGACCGGGACGTACTCGGCCGCCTCTCCAAATCGCTTCAGGCAGGCCAGGTGGGTGAACGTGGCCCGGGGTCCCAGGTACGCCACCCGGAGGGGGTGCTCCAGCGCGCGGCAGGCGGAGATGATCTCCCGGTACACGGACCGGACCCCTCTCTCCGGGAAGGGGCCGGGGTTCCCCTCGGTCAGGCGCTCCAGGATCTCCTCCTCACGCTGGGGGGCGTGGAAGTCCATCCCCTCCCGGAGCTTCACCTGCCCCACCTGCTGCACCACCGCCGCCCGGTGGTTCAGCAGAGTCAGGATCTGCTGATCTATCGCGTCAATGTGCTTCCGGAGCTCGTCCAGGTCCATACCCGCGCCCACCCGCGCCCCAGGCGCAAAAGGTGACCGCACTATAGCCTAAGGCCGGGGGCCCTTCAAGGGCTTTGTCCTGCCGAGGGCGTGCAGGGCCGCAAGCTCCCGCTCGGTGAGACGCCGCCACTCCCCCGGCTTCAGCCGCCCGAGCCTGAGCGGCCCGAAGGCGACCCGGCGCAGCCGGAGGACGGGGTGCCCCAGGGCCTGGCAGAGGCGGCGGACCTCGTGGTGCTTCCCCTCCGCCACCACCACCTCTACCCACCCGTTCCGATCCGTCGCCTTGAGGAGACAGGCCCCGCGGGCCCGCAGGCGCTCACCCTCCACCCGGACCCCCCGGCACATGGCAGTCAACGTGGCCTCGGAGGGAACGCCCCGGACCCGGGCGTGATAGGTCCGGGGGACGCCGAACGCCGGGTGGAGCATGCGCTGCGTGAGTGCGCCGTCGTTGGTGAGCAGCAGGAGCCCCTCGGAGGCGAAATCGAGCCGGCCCACGGGGTAGACGCGGGGGAGCCGGCCGGGCAGCAGGTCGGTCACGACGGGTCGGCCCTGGGGGTCGCGGAGCGAAGTCACGACGCCCGGGGGCTTGTGGAGGAGCAGATAGACGCGCGCCGGAGCCCGGGGGAGGGGCCGGCGGTCCACCTCGATGGCGTCCGCCGCGGGATCGGCCCGGGTCCCGAGCTTCTGGACCACCACGCCGTTCACCGCGACCCGCCCATCCAGGATCAGCCCCTCGCAGGCGCGCCGGGAGCCGAACCCGGCCTGAGCCAGAATCTTCTGGAGCCGCTCCCCGGTCTCCCTCACCCGCTCCCCTCCGGGACCGGATCGGAGGCGGAGCCGACGGGCACGGCAGCGGCCGGGCCGGCCGCCGCGTCCGCTGCAGCGGCTGCCGTCTCCGGCTCCTCCCGGGGGGTGTGCTCGGCCGGGCGGGAGGCCTGGGAGGGGGCCACCAGGGCCTCGATCTCCCGCAGGGTGGGAAGCTCCGAAAGGTCCTGAAAGCCGAAATACTCCAGGAAGGCCCTGCTGGTCCCGTACAGCATGGGACGGCCCGCCTCCCGTTTCCTCCCGAGGATCCGGATCAGTCCCCGCTCCCCCAGTGTCCGGAGGACGCCATCAATGTTGACTCCCCGGATGGCCTCCACCTCCGCCTTCGTGATCGGCTGGCGGTAGGCGATGATGGCTAACGTCTCCAGGGCGGGCCGGGACAGACGGCTCGGGCGGACGATCGCGAGGCGGGCGAGCGCCTCGGCCGCCTCCGGCCGCGTCCCGAGGCGGAATCCGCCCGCCACCTCGTCGAGCATCAGGCCCGAGGCCGGCGAGGCATAGCGGGCCTTGAGCAACGCCAGCGCGGCCGAAATCTCCTCACCCGAGAGCGTGGGGAGCAGTTCCGCCAGGCGCTCCGGGGGGAGCGGCTCGGGGCTGGCGAAGAGGAGGGCCTCCAGGGCCGCGACCGGCTCGAGGCTCACGCGTCCTCCAGCGGGTAGATCAGGATCTCGCCGAAGGGACTCGCCTGCCGCACCCGGACCACCCCCTGCCGGAGGAGCTCCAGGAGGGCGAGGAAGGTGACAATGACCGTCCGGCGGTCCGCGTCCGCGGGGAAGAGGCCGAGGAATCCGAGCGGCCGCTCACTGGCAAGCCGCTCCAGCAGCTCCACCATCCGCTCCCGCACGCGGAACGGGCGGGGCGTGACCTCGATGTCGGGGCGTCGCGCGGCCCGCTTCAGGACGCCCTGGAAGGCGGCCAGGAGGTCGAACAGGTTGAGTTCCAGGGGGCCCCGCGCCGGCGCCTCTTCCAGCGGGGCCACCCGGCCGAAGATCCGCCGCCGCCGCTCCTCGAAGCGCGCCAGATCACCGGCGGCCGTCTTGAACCGCTGGTACTCCAGGAGGGCATCCACGAGCAGCCGGCGGGGGTCCTCTTCCTCGATGGTTGCCTCTTCCCCCTCCGCGGGAGGGAGGAGCATCTTGGACTTGATATAGACCAGCGTGGCCGCCATCACGAGGAACTCCCCCGCCACCGTCAGGTCCAGGTCCTGCATCTCCGTCAGGACCCGGAAGTACTCCTCCGTGATCCTGGCGATCGGGATGTCGGCGATGTTCACCTCGTTGATCCGGATGAGGTGCAGCAGCAAATCCAACGGGCCTTCGAACTGCTCCAGCCGCACCTGGTAGACCATGGTCACTCCCCGCGAAGCAGAGCGGTGAGGGTTGGCCAGAGGCCCAGCAGGAGCAGGGCCGCCGCCAGGAGGGCAGCCGCGACGGTCGAACGGGGGTCGAGGGAGCGCACGGCCGCTACCGTCGGTGGACCGCGCGGGGCCGCGCGCCGGCCCGGCGCCTCCTCCGGTCCGTCCGCCGGGCCGGGACGGGCGTGGCCGTGGGGAGCGGGGACTCCTCCTGCGGGGGCTTCTCCAGGCCGAAGGTCTCGTGGAGGGCCCGGACGGCGCGCTTGACGTGCTGGGTCTCGATGACGCAGGAGACCTTGATCTCGGAGGTGCTGATCATCAGGATGTTGATCTTCTCCCGGGCCAGCGCCTCGAACATCCGGGACGCCACGCCCGAGTGGGTCCGCATCCCCACGCCCACGATCGAGACCTTGCCGATCTGGTCGTTCCCCAGCACCTCGACCGCCCCGATCTCCGCCGCGACGCCCCGCACGATCTCCCGGGTCTTCTGGTAGTCCGGGCGGGGGACCGTGAAGGAGATGTCGGTCGTGCTCCCGTCTTGGCTGATGTTCTGAACGATCATGTCCACCACCACGTTCGCCTCGGCCACGGCGCCGAAGAGCCTGGCGGCGATCCCGGGGCGGTCCGCCACCCGGGTCACGGTAAGCTTGGCCTCGTTGGTGTTGTAGGCGATCCCCGAAACCACCACCTTTTCCATGGCGGCATCCTCCGCGACGACCAGGGTCCCCGCGCTGGCCGAGAAACTGGAGCGGACGTGGATCGGGACCCCGTAGTTCTTCGCGTACTCGACGGATCGGGTCTGGAGAACCTTGGCCCCCAGGCTGGCCAGCTCCAGCATCTCATCGTAGGAGATCCGGCTGAGCTTCCGCGCGCCGGGGACCAGGTTCGGGTCCGCCGTATAGACCCCCTCCACGTCGGTGTAGATCTCGCAGACCTCGGCCCCGAGGGCCGCCGCCATGGCCACCGCGGTCAGGTCAGAGCCCCCTCTGCCCAACGTGGTGACCTCTTCCTCCTCCGTCACGCCCTGGAAGCCGGCCACGATGGCGACCTCGCCGGCTTCCAGGGCCTCCAGGACCCGGCGGGTGTCAATGCTCAGGATGCGCGCCTGGCTGTGGGTCTCGTCGGTCAGGATCCTGACCTGGTTCCCGGTGAAGGAGCGCGCCTTCCAGCCCAGCCCCTGGATGGCTAACGAAAGGAGGCCGATGCTGACCTGCTCCCCCGTCGCCAGGATCACGTCCAGCTCCCGCTCGTCGGGCCGCTCGGCGACGCGCTGGGCCAGCTCGAGGAGCCGGTCGGTCTCCCCGGCCATGGCGGAGACCACGACGACGAGGTCGTGGCCCGCCTGCCGCATCGTGACCACCCGGCGGGCCACGTTGCGGATCCGGTCCACATCCCCCACGCTGGTGCCGCCGTACTTTTGGACGATGAGCGCCACCGGAGCCCCCTACGCAACGGGTGCCGCGCGCTGCCCGATCTTCTGCTCTTCCCCCCGCCAGAGGCGGCGGATGTTCTCGTGGTGC
>CAZRDA010000156.1:0-4686 GCA_964598715.1 uncultured bacterium
AGGTGATCGCCTGGATGCGGAAGGAGATGGGGGTGAAGTTCCGGTTTCCCGGCTCCTCGGCCATCGGGGTCAAGCCGGTCTCCATCGAGGGGAGCGAGCGGCTCATCCGGGCGGCCCTCGAGTACGCCGTCCGGCATAAACGCCGCAACGTCACGTTGGTCCACAAGGGGAACATCCAGAAGTACACGGAGGGGGCCTTTAAAAACTGGGGGTACGCCCTGGCCAAGCGGGAGTTCGGGGCGCTCACCGTGGGCTGGGAGGAGTGCGGCGGCAAGCCCCCCGCTGGGAGAATCCTGATCAAGGACGTCATCGCGGACGCCTTCCTCCAGCAGATCATCACGCGGCCCGACGAGTACGACGTCATCGCCACCACCAACCTGAACGGCGACTACATCTCCGATGCCCTGGCGGCCCAGGTGGGGGGGATCGGCATCGCCCCCGGGGCCAACATCAACTACCAGGACGGGCACGCGATCTTCGAGGCCACCCACGGCACCGCCCCCAAGTACGCCGGGCTCGACAAGGTGAACCCGGGGTCGGTCATCCTGTCCGGAGCCATGATGTTCGAGTACCTGGGCTGGGTGGAGGCGGCCGGCAAGATCTCCGACGCCATGTCGGCCACCATCCGCCAGAAGCGGGTCACCTACGACTTCGCCCGGCTGATGGATGGGGCGACCGAGGTCAAGTGCTCCGAGTTTGCCACGGCCCTGATCGAGAACATGTAGGGTAGGTTGCGGCCCGGACGGGAGCGGACGAGGCACACCGATGCGGCCGAAGGTCACGGTCGTCGGCGCGGGGAACGTGGGAGCCACGGTGGCCCAGCTCCTGGTCAAGAAGGAACTGGCCGACGTGGTGCTGGTGGATATCATCGAAGGGCTCCCCCAGGGGAAGGCCCTGGACCTGCTCGAAGCGGGACCGGTCGAGGGGTACGACTGCCGCATCACGGGGAGCAACGACTATGAGGCCACGGCCGACTCCGACCTGGTGGTGATCACGGCCGGGATCGCCCGCAAGCCCGGGATGACCCGGGACGACCTCCTCCAGACGAACGCGAAGATCGTGGGGGGGGTGACTGACGAGGTGGCCAAGCGCTCCCCGAGCGCTATCCTCCTGGTGGTCAGCAACCCCCTGGACGCCATGACCCAACTGGCCTGGAAGCGGAGCGGCTTCCCCGCCCACCGCGTCCTGGGGATGGCCGGGGTGCTGGACGCGGCCCGGTTCCGGACCTTCATCGCCCAGGAGTTGAACGTGTCGGTGGAGAACACCTTCGCCTTTGTCCTGGGGGGGCACGGCGACACCATGGTCCCCCTCCCCCGGTACTCCACGGTGGCCGGCATCCCTCTCCCCGAGCTCCTCCCGCCGGAGCGGGTGGAGGCGCTCGTCAAGCGGACCCGGGACGGCGGGGCGGAGATCGTTGCCCTGCTCAAGACGGGCAGCGCCTACTACGCCCCGGGGGCGGCGGTGGTGGAGATGGTGGAGGCGATGCTCAAGGACAAGAAGAAAATCCTCCCCTGCTGCGTCCGACTGACCGGGCAGTACGGCATCACGGACCTCTTCGTGGGGGTTCCGGCAAAACTGGGGCGCCGGGGCGTGGAGGAGATTCTGGAGATTCGACTTACGGCCGAGGAGGCGGGAGCGCTGCGGCGGTCGGCCGAGGCGGTCCGGGAGCTGGTCCAGAAGCTCGGGTTGGTGTAAGAAGGTGACCCGGGGGCCGGGTCCTCCGCTTCGGGCCTCCGAGGGCGCGGGATCGTGCGGGACCTGCACGTTGACGAAATCACCCGAACGGTGCGGGACCTCTACATGCGGGCGGCGACCGAGTTGCCGCAGGAGGTCCTGGACGCACTGGATCGGGCCATCGCCCAGGAGGAGTCCCCGCTCGCGGTGGAGGTCCTGGAGCAGCTCAAGGCCAACGCGGCGGTGGCCCGGCGAACCGGCCTCCCCCTCTGCCAGGACACCGGGATGGCGGTGATCTTCGCGGACATGGGCCAGGACTGCCACGTGGTGGGGGGGGATTTCAACCAGGCCATCCACGAAGGGGTCCGCCGGGGGACGCGAGAGGGCTTCCTGCGCCCCTCGATCGTGGAGGGCCCGTTGCGCCGGCTCAACACGGGCGACAACACGCCGTCCGTCATCCACCTGCACCTCGTGCCGGGGGACCGCCTGAAGCTCACTGTCATCGCCAAGGGGTTCGGCTGCGAGAACATGAGCGCCCTGCGGATGCTCACGCCGGCGGACGGGATCGCGGGGATCCGCCGGGTCGTCCTGGAGACGGTGGAGCGGGCGGGGGGCAACCCGTGCCCGCCCCTGGTGGTGGGGGTCGGGGTGGGTGGGACCTTCGATCACTGCGCCTATCTCGCAAAGCGCGCGGTCTTCCGGCCGCTCGGATCCGCCCATCCGGACGGCCGCACCGCGGCGCTGGAGCAGGACCTGCTCCTCGCGATCAACGCGCTGGGCATCGGCCCCCAGGCCGTGGGAGGGCGCACCACGGCCTTGGCCGTGCACATCGAGACGCACCCGGCGCACATCGCCTCCCTGCCGGTGGCCGTGAACCTCCAGTGCCACTCCCACCGGTACCAGGAGGCGGTCCTGTAGCGCCCTGGCTTCTCTGGGAAAGGAGGGAGATGCGCATGCCGCCGCCCCGGTAGTTGCTCGTCTGCCCGTAGTCCTGATGCGTGGTGGGGGTTGTTCAAACTTGTGGGAAAGGTGAGGGAGGGTTGAGATGATGACGCTGCTGCGGAGGACGCTCGCTGGGAGCCTGCCGGTCCTGCTCGCCCTGACGGTGGCGGGGTGTGGTCCGGACATGAAGACCGAGAACGACGCCTTGAAAAAGCAAGTGGGCGACATGCAGAAGCAGAACGGCGATCTCAAGGGGCAGGTGGACGCGCTTGCGAAGGAGAACGACGGCCTGAAGAAGCAGGTGGCTGATTTCCAGGCCAAGATGAAGCCAGCGGGTCCGGCGAAGGCGGCCGCACCCGCCAAGCCCGCGGCCAAGCCGGCGCCCAAGAAGTAGCGCGAGGGCGGGGCGGCGGCAACCCCGCCGCCGCCCCGCCGCCCTGCGGTGCCTCGTTTACTCCTGCCGCTCTCGGACGCGGACGTGGCGGGTCTGCGGGCCGGGGAGCGGATTCTGCTCAGTGGCCCCTTGCTGGCGGCCCGGGATGCCGCGCACCAGCGCTTCGCCGATGCTCTGGCCCGGGGCGAGCCGCTTCCGGTCGAGGTCGCGGGCCAGGTGCTCTACTACGTGGGCCCCACCCCCGCCCGCCCGGGCGAGGTGATCGGATCGGCCGGCCCCACCACCGCTTCCCGGATGGATCGGTTTACCCCCGCGCTGCTGGCTCTGGGGCTCAAGGGGACCATCGGGAAGGGGGGGCGTTCTCCGGAGGTGGTGGAGGCGATGCGCCGCCACCGGGCGGTGTACTTCGGTGCCGTGGGAGGGGCAGGGGCTCTCCTGTCCCGGCACATCCGTGCCGCGGAGGTCTTGGCCTACGCGGATCTGGGTCCGGAGGCGGTCTGGCGCCTCCTGGTCGAGGACTTCCCTGTGATCGTGGTGAATGACGTCGAGGGCAGGGACCTCTTCCAGGAAGGGAGGACGCGATACCGCCGGCTTCCCGGTTGACCACTCCCGGGCTGTCGGCGGCCCACGGGTGGGGAGGGTGAGGGGGAATGGTCGAGCACGATGTGCTGGTCGTCGGAGGCGGCGGCGCGGGGCTCCGGGCGGCGATTGCGGCGGCGGAGGAGTCGGAGCGACTCTCGATCGCGGTCCTGTCGAAGGTCTATCCCATGCGCAGCCACACGGTCTCCGCCGAAGGCGGGACTGCGGCGGTCATGCGGGACAACGACACACTCGACTTCCACGCCAAGGACACGATCTTCGGGGGCGATTTCCTCTCCGACCAGGACGCCGTGGAGGCGTTCGTGGAAGAGGCCCCGGCGGAAGTGATTCAGCTCGAGCACTGGGGCTGCCCGTGGAGCCGCGACCCGGATGGCCGCGTCAGCGTCCGGCCCTTCGGGGGCATGACCGTGAACCGGACGCTCTTCGCCGCAGATAAGACCGGCTTCCACATGCTCCACGCCCTCTTCCAGACCTCCCTCAAGTACGAGAAGATCGTGCGCTACGACGAGTGGTTTGCAACGTCGCTCCTGGTTGAGGACGGCAGGGTCTGCGGGGTAGCGGCCCTCAACCTCCGCGACGGTCAGGTCCGCCCCATCGCGGCCAAGGCGGTCATCATCTGCACCGGGGGCGGAGGACGTGTCTATCCCTTTACGACCAACGCCGCCATCAAGACCGGGGACGGCATGGCGCTGGCGTACCGCGCCGGCGTCCCCCTGAAGGATATGGAGTTTGTCCAGTACCATCCGACGGGGCTGCCCGGCACCGGCATCCTCATCACCGAGGCCTCCCGGAGCGAGGGGGGCTACCTGAAGAACAAGGACGGGTACCGGTATCTTCAGGATTATGGCCTCGGTCCCGAGACGGACAAACCGGTGCACCGCAAAATGGAACTGGGTCCGCGCGATATCCTCTCGCGCTGCCACATCCAGGAGCATCTCAAGGGGCGGACATTCGACGGGCCCTACGGCCACTACGTGCACCTGGACCTGCGACACCTCGGGGAGACGGTGATTGACAAGAGGCTCCCCTTCGTGCGGGAACTGACGCGGAACTACGTGGGCATTGACCCGGTCTAC
>CAZRDA010000157.1:0-1448 GCA_964598715.1 uncultured bacterium
CGTAGAGGGGGAGCCGGCTGGCGTGGTCAAGCGTCTCCACCGGGCCGTGGACGAATTCGATGTCCCGCTCCGGGTCAATGTGATTCAGGGCCTTCCAGGTGACCTCCGAGGGGTCGTGAATGTTCACGTCGTGGTCCACCACCACGATCACCTTGGTGAACATGGCCTGCCCGAGCCCCCAGAGGGCATGCATCACCTTCCGTGCGTGGCCCGGGTACTGCTTGTTGATGCTGACGAGCATGAGGTTATGGAAGATCCCCTCGAAGGGCATGTGGTAGTCCACGACCTCCGGCAGTTGCTTGCGCAACAGCGGGAGGAAGATCCGTTCGATGGCGTACGCCATGTGGCAGTCCTCCATCGGCGGCCGTCCCACGATGATGGTCTGGTAGATGGGATCGCGGCGGTGGGTGATGGCCGTCAGATGGAAGACCGGGTACTGGTCCGCCAGCGAGTAGAACCCGGTGTGGTCGCCGAAAGGTCCCTCCGTCCGCAGTTCGTCCGGCTCCACGTACCCCTCCAGGACGATCTCGGCGGTGGCCGGCACCTCCAGGGCGACGGTCTCGCAGGGGACGAGGGGGACCGGCTCCTTCCGGAGGAAGCCTGCGATCATGAATTCGTCAATCCCCTCCGGCGCGGGAACGGTTCCCGAGAAGGTCGTGATCGGATCGGCCCCGAGCACCGCCGCCACCTCGATCCGCTGGCCCAGGGCCTTTGCCTTCCGGTAGTGGGCGGCACCCCCCTTGTGGGTGTGCCAGTGCATCGCCGTGGTCTTCCCGTCGAAGACCTGCATCCGGTAGGTGCCCACGTTCCGGATCCCGGTCTCGGGGTCCTTCGTGATGACGAGGGGAAACGTGATATACCGGCCGGCGTCCTGGGGCCAGCACTGGATGATCGGGAGGAAATCCAGCGACGCGTCGGCCGTGCGGACGACTTCCTTGCAGGGGCCGTCCTTCACCGACTTGGGGAAGAAGGCCGCCAGGTCTCTCAGTTTTGGGAGGAGTTTCAGTTTATCCAGGAGCCCCTGGGGGGCCTTGGTCTCCAGCAACCCCTCGAGTTCTTCGGCCACCTCCTCCACCGCCTTCACCCCGAGGGCCAGGCACATCCGCTCGGGCGAACCGAAGGCATTGATGAGGAGCGGCACCGTGGAGCCCCTTACTTGCTCGAAGAGCAGCGCTGGTCCTCCCCGTTTGCTAACCCGGTCCGTGATCTCCGCGACCTCCAGGATGGGGTCCACGGGGACGCGGACCCGCTTCAGCCCGCCGGCCTCCTCGAGGGCGGCGATGAACTCCCTGAGATCCCGGAATGCCATGCGCTCCTCCTCGGGATCGGCGGCCAGCCTCGGCCAGCGGTCCCTTTCCGGCCGGGTGTGCGGGCGGGCCCACGGTGCAGCCGTGTGAGTGTCGTCCACTTTACCGAAGGGCGCGAAAGGCCGGCAAGGGAAATCTCCC
>CAZRDA010000157.1:1548-4685 GCA_964598715.1 uncultured bacterium
TGCCGCCTGGGCGGCGGAATTCGAGGCCTCCCTCGCCCCCCTCTGGGCGGCGGGAGGGGCGGACCTCCTCCTCAGCCTCCCCGATCCGGCCGGCCCGGCGTCTGTCCGCCGCCAGGGGCTCGTGCGGGCCGTGCGGGCCTTCGTGGAGGAGCGGCGGGGGGAAATCCAGCGCCGCCACCGGGCGGGAGCGCCGGGCCTCGGGACGGTGGCCGACCTGTCGGCCCTGACGGACGCGCTGCTCACCCACTTGTACCGCTCGGCAGAAGGGCTGGCAGCCGTCCGCTTCGACGAGCGGGCCGCCTCCTGCGCCCTGGTGGCGCTGGGGGGCTACGGCCGGCGGGAACTCTGCCCCGCCTCCGATGTGGACATTCTCTTCGTGTACCAGGGCGAGGTGGGGGGGAAACTGCATGCCCTCGTCCATTTTCTGCTGCATCTGCTCTGGGACGTGGGCTTTAGCGTCGGACACGCGGTCCGGACCCTGAAGGACTGCCGGAAGATGGCGGAGGAGGACATCCGCTCGCGCACCTCGATGATGGAGGCGCGCTTCCTCGCCGGGGAGCCGGACCTCTTCGAGCGGCTCCGAAACGTGGTGGGGGGCGCCATGGCCCGCCGGAAGGCGCAGGAGTACATCCGCGCCAAGTTAGCGGAGCAGGCGGCGCGCCACGAGAAGTACGGCGGCTCCCTGTACCTCCAGGAGCCGCACATCAAGGAGGGGGTGGGGGGGCTCCGGGATGCCCACACCGCCCTGTGGGTGGCGGCGGCCCAGCACCCCGTGCGGGACCTCGACGACCTGGCCACCTGGGGGATCCTGGACCGGGAGGAGGTGAGCGCGTGCCGGGCCGCGATGGACTTCCTCCTCCGGGCGCGGGTGGAGTTGCACTACCTGGCGGAGACCCGGTCGGATCTCCTCCTCTTCCCCCTCCAGGTCCCGGCCGCCGCCCACCTGGGGTTCACCGACGACGGGGCCGCCCGGGGGGTGGAGCGGTTCATGCAGACCTACTACCTGCACGCCCGGACCATCCAACAGGTCTCGGCCCGGGTCGTGGACCGCTGCGCCGGGACCCCCTCCCGGGTGGGCGCCCGGCTCCGCCAGCTCATGGGGCGGGACCTGGGAGACGGGTTCACCGAGATTGCCCGCGAGATTCATATCCTCCCCCGGCACCAGGAGTTGTTCGCCGAGGACCCGGTCCGCCTCCTGAAAGCCTTCTGGTACGCGCAGCAGACCCGCTTTCCCCTGAGCCAGGGGACGCGTGATCTCATCCGCGCGAACCTGCACCGGATTGACGACGCGGTCCGGCGGAGCAACCGGGCCCTGGGGTGCTTCCTCGCGATCCTCCGGGAGCGGACCGGGGTGGCCGGTATCCTCAGGCAGATGCACGAGACCGGGGTGCTCGGGGCCTATCTCCCTGAGTGGGGAACGCTCACCTGCCTGGTCCAGCACGACCTCTACCACAAGTATACGGTAGATGTGCATACGCTCCTCGCCCTCGAGCACCTGGAGGGGCTCGGGGGGGCGAAGACCACTCACGCGGAGGAGTTCCGGACCATCGCGGACGGTCTCGCGCACCCGGAGGTCCTGAAGCTCGGTGTGCTCCTGCACGACATCGGAAAGGGGGAGGGGCAGGGGCACGTGCCGAGGGGCGCCCGTCTCGCGGTCCAGATCCTGGAGCGGATGGGGCTCCCGCCGGAGGAAGTCGCCCAGGTGGAGTTCCTGGTGGCAAACCACCTGGTGATGGCTCACCTGTCGCAGCGGCGGGACCTTTCGGACGAGCGGATGGTGCTGGAGTTTGCCCGGCGGGTGAAGACGATCCCCCTCCTCCAGATGCTCTACCTCCTCACGTACCTGGACATCCAGGCGGTGGGCCCGGAGGTCTGGACCGAGTGGAAGGGAGCCCTTCTCTGGGAGCTCTATGTCAAGACGCACACCATCCTGACGCGGGGGATCGCCGAGGGGGTGGATGACGCCGCGCGGGCAGCGGAGGTCCGTTCGACCCTGGTCCGGGAGCTTGCGGCCGAGTTCCCTGGTCCCACCATTCAGGCGCACCTGGACAAGGCGCCGGTCCGCTACATCCTGACCACCACGGCGGCCCGGGTCGCCCAGCACCTGCGCCTCATCGAGCAGGTGCAGGCGGGGGAGGAGGTGGCCCTCCAGTGGGCGGCCTACCCGATGACGGGACACTCTGAAGTCATGCTCTGCGCCTACGGCAAGCGCGGGCGGTTCGTCAGGATCGTCGGGACGCTGACCGCGAACGGCATGAACATCCTGAGCGCCGCGATCTACACCCTCGCGGACGGCCTGGTCATCCGCCACTTCCAGGTGGACGACGGCCGGGGGTCGGCCATCGGGGATCCCGCGGCGTGGGCGCGCTTCGGCGCCGACCTGAACCGGGTCCTGCGCGACGCCGTGGATGTGCGGGATCTGCTGCTGGCGCGACGCCGGGAGGTCCTGCGCCGGCCGGCTTACAAGGGAGCGGCGCCGCCACCCACCCGGGTGGAATTTGACAACGTGGTCTCCGAGACGCATACGGTCCTGGACGTCAGGACCCAGGACCGCCTGGGACTCCTGTACGTCATCTCCAGTGTCCTGAGCGAGGTGGGTCTGGACCTCAGCCTCGCCAAGATCGCCACCGAGGCGGACCAGGCGGTGGACGTTTTTTACGTGACGGAGCCGGACGGGTCAAAAGTGCCCGAGGGGCAACGGATGGAAGAGGTCCGGCGACGCCTCACGGAGGCCATCTCCGAGGGGATCGGCTAGTGTGACTCCAACGAATTGTACGTCGTATTGCAGCGGAGCCGCGGGTGGCGCCGCGCCGCGCCCCTCAACGTACCAACGGCGTACGCTCCCGGCGGCCTCGTGCTGCCGCCCGCCCGGGGCGAGCCGCGACGCAGCCCTTTCTGGGCATCGGGCGGAGGAGCGGCTCGCCCCGGGAAGAGGGCGGCGACTCCGTGGGCGCTCGTGATGCTCGTTACTTGGCCCGGTACCCTCGCCGTCGCGTGAGCCTCAGGTCTAATTCGTTGGAACTAGCCTAGAGTGTACTGAGTCGTAATAGTGTTGACACTTGGCAGCCAGACAAAAGAGGGCCATCTGCCGTATCCTTCCCAGAGTGCAACCCCTGGCAAGGGACACCCTGGAGGAG
>CAZRDA010000158.1:0-4674 GCA_964598715.1 uncultured bacterium
CTCCCGTGAGACGGATCGCCATTCTGGGCTCCACCGGTTCCATCGGGAAGCAAGCGCTGGCCCTGGCCGCGAGACACCCCGACCGCTTCCGGATCGTCAGCCTGGCCGCCCGGGACAACCTGGATCTGCTGGCGGAGCAGGTGCGCGCCTTCGGCCCTGCCCTGGTCTCGGTGGCGACCGCGGAGGCGGCGGGAGCGCTCCGCAGCCGCCTGGACGGGGCAGGGACGGAGATCCTCTCGGGGGAGTCGGGGCTCCTCCAGGTCGCCACCCACCCGGAGGCTGACCTGGTCCTCTCCGCGGTGGTGGGGGCGGCCGGCCTCCTCCCCACCTTCGCTGCGGTCCGTGCCGGCAAGGCGGTCGCCCTGGCGAACAAGGAGGCCCTGGTGAGCGCCGGGGAGTTGATCACGGCGGAGGCGGCCCGGCGGGGCGTCCGGCTCCTCCCCGTGGACAGCGAGCACTCGGCGATCTTCCAGTGCCTGGAGCGGGGCGGGACGGCCTCCCTTCGGTCCGTGATCCTGACCGGGTCGGGCGGGCCGTTCCGGACCCGGGCAAAGGCGGACCTGGAGACGGTCACCCCGGGCGAGGCCCTGCGGCACCCCCGGTGGAGCATGGGGAAGAAGATCAGCATTGACTCGGCCACCCTGATGAACAAGGGGCTGGAGGTTATCGAGGCCCGCTGGCTCTTCGGGCTCTCCCTCGACGCCATCCGGGTCCTGATCCATCCCGAGAGCATCGTCCACTCTCTGGTGGAGTACGTGGACGGCTCGCTGCTGGCCCAACTCAGCATCACCGACATGGGGCTCCCGATCCTGTACGCCCTCACCTACCCGGAGCGGCTCCCCAACCACTTCCCGGCGCTGGATTTGGCCCGCGTCGGGAGCCTCACCTTCGAGGAGGTGGACCACGACCGGTTCCCCTGCGTGGGGTACGCCTACGCGGCGGCCCGGGCGGGGGGAACAGCCCCGGCGGTCCTGAACGCCGCTAACGAGGTGGCCGTCGGGCTCTTCCTCCGGGACGCGATCCCCTTCACCGCCATCCCCCGCCTCGTCGCCGAGGCCCTGGACCGCCACCCGGTCCGCCCCGTCCGGAGCGTGGAGGAGGTGCTGGCCGCCGACGGGGAGGTCCGGGCCGCGTTGCTCGCCCGTTACGGCTCTCCCCTGGCCGCCCGCGCGTGAGGATCCCCCGAGCATGACTCTTGGGATGATCATCTCCGCCATCGTCACCCTCGGCGTGCTGATCTTCATCCACGAGTTGGGGCACTTCCTGGTCGCCAAGCGGCTCGGCGTCGGGGTCCTGAAGTTCTCCCTGGGATTCGGCAAGCGCCTCTGGGGCTTCCGCCTGGGCGAGACGGAGTACCTCCTCTCGGCCATTCCCCTCGGGGGCTACGTGAAGATGGTCGGGGAAGATCCCCGCGAGGTGCGGGTCGGTCCCGACGGGAGTGCGACGGACGCCGAGGGCAAGTCCCTCGACGTGGCCAGGTCCTTCGCGCACAAGCCGGTCTGGGGCCGGGCGTTGATCATCCTGGCGGGGCCGGTGGCCAACTTCCTGCTGGCCGTCGTCATCTTCTGGGGCCTCTACGTCCTGCTCGGCCGGCCGATCGCGGAGCCGGTGATCGGCCCCCCGGCTGAGGCGTCGCCCGCCGCGGCCGCCGGGCTCCGGGCTCGCGACCGGATTCGGGCCGTGGACGGGACCCCGGTGCGGGGCTTGGAGGACGTCGCTGCTCACCTCCAGCAGGGCCGGGGCGCGCCCGTCGCCCTCACCCTTGAGCGGGCGGGGCAGACCTTGACGGTTCGACTGACCCCCGTCTCCAAGACCGTCGTTACGTACTCCCAGCCGGCGCAGGTGGGGCGGGTCAGGCCGCATGATCCGGCGGAAGCGGCGGGCCTCAGGCGGGGCGACCGGATTCTGGCGGTGAGCGGCCAGCCGGTGGAGACCTGGCCCGATCTGGCCCGGATCATCCACGCCAGCCCGGGCCGGCCGGTGACCCTCACGGTGCAGCGGGGGGAGGAGCGGCTGGAGATCGCCGTCACCCCGCGTCTGAGCCGTCCCCCCGATAACCCCGAGGGGCGGGAGATCGGTCTGATCGGCATCGAGCCGATCAGCGACTTCATCCGCAAGGAGGTGGAGGTCTGGGACCTGGGAATCGGCCCCGCCTTCGAGCGGCTCAACCCCGTTGCCGCCTTGATCGAGGGGGTGCGCCGGACCGCGGAGATCTCGGTCACCATCGTCTGGTTCCTGGGGAAACTCCTGCAAGGCGACCTGCCGGCCAAGACCATCGGCGGACCAATCCGGATCGTCCAGATGGCGGGGGAGCAGGCCCAGCAGGGCTTCCTGTATCTGGTCACCTTCACCGCCGCCATCTCGATCAACCTGGCGATCCTGAACCTCCTCCCGATCCCCATCCTGGACGGCGGCCACCTCCTCTTCGCCGCCATCGAGGCGATCCGCGGGGAGCCGGTCAGCGTCCGCCGGCGGGAAATGGCCCAGAGGGTCGGCCTGGTCCTGCTGGTGGGGGTCATGGTCTTCGCCCTCTACAACGACATCTTCCAGGTGTTCGGCCCCTAGCCCCGCCCTCAACGAGGACGCCCATGGCAGGACGCGCGACGCAACCGATCACCCGGCGCAAGACGCGGCAGATCCAGGTCGGCCCCGTCAGGGTGGGCGGGGACGCTCCCATCTCCGTGCAGTCCATGACCAAGACCGACACCCGGGACGTGAGTGGGACCGTGGACGCGATCTGGGCGCTGGAGGCGGCGGGCTGCGAGATCGTCCGGGTGGCCGTGCCGGACGCACAGGCTGCGGCAGCTCTCCCGGCCATCCGGCGGCAGATCCGGATCCCCCTCATCGCCGACATTCACTTTGACTATCGGCTGGCGCTCAAGGCCCTCGAGGCTGGGGTGGACTGCCTGCGCCTGAACCCGGGGAACATCGGGGGGAAGCAGCGGGTCATGGAGGTGGTCCGGGTTGCCTCGGAGCGGAAAGTCCCGATCCGGATCGGCGTCAACGCCGGCTCCCTGGAGAAGGAGCTCCTCAGGCGGGACGGCGAGCCGACCCCCGAGGCGATGGTGGAGAGCGCGCTCAAGCACATCCGGATCCTGGAGGAGTGCTACTACCCCGAGATCAAGGTGTCTCTGAAGGCTTCCGACCCCCTCATGATGATCCAGGCCTACCGGCTGCTGGCCGGGCAGGTGGACTACCCCTTCCACCTCGGGGTGACGGAGGCCGGGACCTCCTTCGCCGGGACCATCAAATCCGCCGTGGGGATCGGGACCCTCCTGGCCGAGGGGATCGGGGACACCATCCGGGTCTCCCTGACCGAGGACTCCGTGGAGGAGATCAAGGCCGGCTTCGAGATCCTGAAGGCCCTGGGCCTGAGGCAGCGGGGGATGAACGTGATCTCCTGCCCTTCCTGCGGCCGGGTGGAGATTGACCTGCTCGGTCTCACGAAGGAGGTGGAGAAGCGCCTGGCGGCCCTCGGGATCAACAAGGCCTTGAACGTCGCCGTCATGGGCTGCGCCGTCAACGGGCCCGGGGAGGCCCGCGGCGCCGACATCGGCATCGCCGGCGGCAACGGCGTGGGCATTCTCATTAAAAAGGGGCAGATCATCCGGAAGGTCAAGGAGGCGGACCTGGCCGACGCCCTGGTGGAGGAGATCCAGCGGATGGCGGCGGCGGGGCTCCTGGAGGAGGCCGACCCCGGCACCGGCGTCAGCGTGACGGCCCCCAAGGCCTTCCTGCCCGACGACCCGCTCCAGGTCTTCTACTCCAACGACTGAGGCCCGCGGGGGGCGCGGGGAGGGGGAGGAGCCGCCGGGCTCCTCCCTTTCTGTTCCCGGCGGCCCGGGAGGCGGCGTGGGACAGTACGAGCAGCACGTCTTCATCTGCACCCACGGGGAGACCTGCCCGGTGCAGGGGGAGACGCCGACCTACGTGCAGTGGCTCCGGGACGGCCTCCGCGCCCACGGGCTCAGCGGCCGGATCCGGATCAATAGGAGTGGCTGTTTCGACCAGTGCGGCAACGGACCAATGATCGTGGTCTACCCCGAGAACGTCTGGTACTGCGGGGTCCGCTTCGAGGACCTGCGAGAGATCCTCGAGGAGCACCTGGTGCACGGCCGCCCGGTGGCGCGCCTGCGGTACGTGGCCCCGCCCGGGAAGAACAAGAACCCCGAGAAGATGAAGGCGGCGCAGGAGGCGGCGGCCCGCCGCGGACAGGGCTAGCCCGCCGGCAGCGAGGAGGCAGGGTGCGCTGGTCCCGATCGCTGATCCCGACGCTCAAGGAAGATCCGGCCGACGCCGAGGCGGTGAGCCATAGGCTCATGGTCCGGGGCGGGTTCGTCCGCCAACTGGCCGCGGGCATTTACATCTACCTGCCCCTCGGCCAGCGGGTCCTGGACAAGGTGAATGCCATCATCCGGGAGGAGATGAACCGGATCGGGGGCCAGGAGATCACCATGCCGGTCCTGCAGCCCGCGGAACTGTGGCAGCAGACCGGGCGGTGGGAGGCGATCGGCGACGAGATGTTCCGCCTGAAGGATCGGAACAAACGGGACATGTGCTTGGGGATGACGCACGAGGAGGTCATCGCCTGGATCGCCGCGCGAGAGGTCCGCTCCTACCGGGACCTGCCGCAGATCTGGTACCAGATTCAGACGAAGGAGCGGGACGAGGCCC
>CAZRDA010000159.1:0-4658 GCA_964598715.1 uncultured bacterium
GGGTGCTCGAGGCGTGCGGGTTCCGGGGCGAGAACGAGGCCGAACTGGCGCACCCACGCTGGGGGGAGCGTCCTCAGGATCTGCTCCGCCTGGCGTGGCAGATGGCCGCCGCGCCTGTGCCGTCTTCGCCGCCGCCGCCGGGCCGCGGCCTGTTCGCCGGGCTGCTCCGGCAGGCGGCGCGGCGCGTGCGGGCCTGGCAGCAGCGGCGCGAGGCGACGCGGGCGAACCTGGTGCGGATGTCGGCGAGCATCCGCCTTCTCCTCCTGGAGGTCGGCCGCCGGCTGCGCGAGCGGGGGGTGCTCGGCGAGGTCGAGGAGGTCTTCTACCTCCTGCGGGGTGAGATCGAGACGCTGCTCGGCGCGCCGGCGTCTCCTCCCCGCGGGGAGCCGATCGCGCTGCGCATCCGGCGCCGCCGCGAGCGCCACCGCCGGCTGCTCCAGTGGCCGCCGCCGCCCCGCCTCCTCGCCGAACTCCCGGACGGGCGACTGGTCCCGTTCGCACCCGAGCCGCTCTCGGGGGAGATCCTCCGGGGCTTCGGCGCCTCGCCCGGCCGCGTCACGGGCCGGGCGCGGGTCCTGCTCGACGTGACGGAGGCCGCGGCCCTCCGGCCGGGCGAGGTGTTGGTCGCCCGCACCACGGACATCGGCTGGACGCCCCTCTTCCGGCTGGCCGCGGCCGTCGTCACCGAGATCGGGGCGCCGACCTCCCATGCGGCGATCGTGGCGCGGGAACTCCGCCTCCCGGCTGTCGTCAACGTGGACGGTGTGACCGCGCGCATCCGGACCGGGGACCTCCTTTTCGTGGACGGGTGGGCGGGGCAGGTCCGCCGGGATCCCGCGGGCGAACCCTAAGTGTGACACAGCGTCCGAGTGGCGCCGGATGCCGCCCCAGGGCCCCCGTAGCGGAGGGGGGGCCCATCGGCCTTGGGCCGAGGGGGGGAACCACGGGAGGGTTCCCTCCGGGGGCCGGGGGCCAGGGCGGCGCCGGCGCCGGGACCCGGACGATCTTACTTGCGTCCTGTCGTTTGAATTAGGGCAGGCGGCGATGCTGGAGATCCGGGACGAGACCTTTGAAGGGACATTCCCCTTTGTGCCCCGCTACCACGAGGTGAACGGGTTTGCGATGCACTTCGTGGACGAGGGGGCCGGGGAGCCGATCGTCCTGGTGCACGGGGATCCGACCTGGGGGTACCTGTGGCGTACGTTCATCGCGCCACTCTCGCGGCACCGGCGGTGCATCGTCCCGGATCACATGGGGATGGGGAAGTCCGGCGCGGCCGAGGAACCGTATCCGTATCGCCTCCGGCACCATGTCGCGAATCTCGAGAGCCTCCTGCTGCATCTGGACCTGCGCGAGATGACATTGGTGCTCCACGACTGGGGTGGACCCGTTGGCCTCGGGTTTGCGACGCGCCACCCCGAACGGATCAAGCGCCTCGTCCTCATGAACACCTGGGCCTTCGCCCCCTGGCCGGGCGGCCCGTTCCCCCGGCTGATCGAACTCATCCGCTCCGATAAGGGGGAGAAGTTCGTCCTGGAAAAGAATGGCTACGTGGAGCCGGCGCTGCTCGGGACCACCCACTATCCGGAGAACCTGACGGGGATCGTCCTGAATGCCTATCGGGCCCCCTTCCCGACTCCCGCATCCCGCCGCGCCCTGCTCTGCTGGTCGCGGGACATTCCGGTGAGCGAAACCGATCCGTCGTACGCGGAGATGCAGCGGATCGAGGAGGGGTTATCCCGATTCGCGGGGACGCCCACGCTCCTCGTCTGGGGAATGCGGGACCCTGTGCTCCCGGCCTCGGTCTTGCGGAGGTGGCAGGGCCTGTATCCTCACGCGACCACCTACGAGATCGAGGACGCGAGCCACTTCCTTCAGGAAGACGCCCCGGACCGGACCATGAAGTGGTTGGCGGAGTTTCTGGCCGTGGAATGAGTTTTGCACCAGCGCCGGCAAGAGCAGGGGTGCCCCGGAGCGCTGGAGAAGCCCTGAAAGCAAGGGGTTGTAAAACTCGGAGCAACGCTCTCCCCCCCTTCGCCACTCCGGCTCGCGCGGGTCACGAACGATGCCACGCCGCGCGGAATCGCCCCGCGGGCGCTTGCAGAAGAGCGGAGGATGGGGTTGCCGTGTTTGGGATGAAATGCCCCAAGTGCGGGTTGATGCAGATACCCGCTCCGACCTGTAAATCCTGCGGCGCCGCGGTGGAGGCCCCGACTTTCCGTCCCAGCCCGCCGCCCGCGCAGGTCAGGAGACCGGCACCCCCGCCCCCGCCGGCGGCTCAGGTCAGCAAACCGGTCCCTTCAGCCGCGCCACCGATCCAATCACTTGCAGGGGTCCCGGGCAAGGCCCGCCGGCTCTCCTTCCACGGCGCGGGGGGATCGCTCTTCGGGATCCACATCGTCAACGTCTTCCTGACCCTCATCACGCTGGGGACCTATTCGTTTTGGGGCAGGGTCAGGGTCCGGAAATATCTCCTGAGTGAAACCGCGTTCGAGGGGGATCGCTTCGCCTACCACGGGACAGGCCGGGAGTTGCTGAGCGGCTATTCCAAGGCGATGCTCGTGTTCGGCCTCCCCATCAGCCTCTTGAATCATGTGCCAGAGCTGCTGGACCTCGGGCTCGCGGTGAAGATCGTGGCGGGCATTCTTGCCTCCGGGATCGGGCTGGTGTTTATTCCCATCGCGATGGTCGGCGCGCGCCGCTATCGTCTGAGCCGGACCTCGTGGCGCGGGATCCGACTCTCGTTCCGGGGTCGGCTGGCGGACTTTATCAAACTGTTCGTGAAGGGCGCGCTCCTCACGATGATGACGCTGGGCCTCTACTACCCGGTCTTCGAGACCAGGCGACACGCCTTTCTGGTGTCCCACTCCTACTTTGGCAACGAGAAATTTCACTTCGATGGAAACGGGCGGGATCTCTTCTGGAGCTTTGTCCTGGCCCTCCTGTTGTCGGTCCCCACCCTGGGCCTGTGCTGGTTCTGGTTCCTGGCCAGGAAGCAGCGCTATTTCTGGGACCACACCACCTTCGGCCCTGCCCGCTTCCACTCGACGGTCACGGGGGGGCGTCTCCTCCTGCTGAAACTGGGGAATCTGCTCCTGCTCATCGTGACCGTGGGGCTGGGCTGGTCGTGGGTCCTGGTCCGCAACGCCCGGTTCACCTTCGCCTATCTCACCCTTGGGGGTGCCCTGGATCTCGAGGCCATCCAGCAGGAAGCCCAGGTCGTATCCACCACCGGCGAAGGGCTTGCGGACTTCCTGGACGTGGACTTTGCCCTCGGCTAATGTTGGTTCCTGACGCTCCGCGTTCTCGGCCACCTCTCGGCGGAAACCTCCTGTTCCCCGGCACCCTCGGACGCCATCCGGCACGCGGGGAGGCGTCTCGGCGAATGGGTCGGCGCTGATGCGTACCGAGTGGGAAGGCTCCTACCTGGACGGGCGGACCGCTGCGCGCCACCGGGCCACGATCCGTGTGATGGCGAGCGGCCTGGAGATCACCACCGAGCGCGGCACCACGCACTGGTGGCCCTATGGGGAGATCCGCCAGACCCAGGGCTTCTACGCGGGAGAACAGGTCCGCCTGGAGCGGGGGGGGGAGACGCCGGAGGTGCTCCTGGTTTCGGATGCAGCGTTCCTCACGGACTTGCATCGGGTGGCGCCGAAGGTCGGAACGTATTTCCACGACCGCGCTCGTCGCAAGATGCGGGTCAAACTCACCCTCATGGCGGCGCTCGGTGCTGTCGGGGCCGCCGTGGCCCTCTACCTGTGGGGGATCCCAGCCCTCGCGGCGGTGGTGGCCCCCCGAGTCCCGGTCTCGTGGGAGGAACGCCTCGGGGAGTCGGTGGTCGAGTACGTGGCCCCACCGGAGAAGCGGTGCACGGATCCGGCGCGTGTGCGGGTGATCGAGGACATCGTCGCCATCCTGACGGCCCCGCTGCCGAACTCTCCCTATACCTTTCGGGTGTTCGTGGTGAACAATTCCAGCGTGAATGCCCTCGCGGCCCCCGGGGGCTACGTCGTCATCTTCCGCGGCCTCCTCGAGCGGACCCGAAGCGCCGAGGAACTGGCCGGCGTCCTCGCCCACGAGTTGCAGCACATCCTGAAGCGCCACACCACGCGCGCGCTGCTCCAGCACGCCTCGACCGGAGTGCTCATCGCCGCGCTCACCGGCGACGCGACCGGGGCGATGGCCTACGGGCTGGAGAGCGCCCGCGCCCTCGGAGCGCTGCGGTACAGCCGCGAGAACGAGGAGGAGGCGGATGTCGAGGGGCTGCGGATGCTCCTCGCGGCCGGCGTTGAGCCCGCGGGGATGATCGCGTTCTTCGACGTGCTCCGGAAGGAGGGTGGGGAGGTGCCAGCATTGCTGAAGTACCTGTCCACCCACCCGAGCACGGCCAAGCGCATCGAAACCCTGAAGGCTCTCGCGGCGCAGGCGCCTCGCGCGTCAGTCAAGCTGCTCCCGGACTATGACTGGCGCGATATCAGCAAGATCTGCGAGGGCGTCGGCCGGCAGGCCGCCGCGGCGCACCGGGCCCGTCCCGCGGCGACCGTCCCCCCGCCCCGGGCGGCGGTCGGGCGGGTTTACCTCGTGCCGGTGGGGGAGTTCCCCGCCGCGTCGGTGGAGCACCTGGTTGCCTACTACCGGGACCGGTACCGCCTGGC
>CAZRDA010000160.1:0-4644 GCA_964598715.1 uncultured bacterium
AGGTGCAGCGCACGCTCCAGCGCTACAAGGACCTCCAGGACATCATCGCCATCCTCGGGATGGACGAACTGTCCGAGGAGGACAAACTCGCGGTGGCCCGGGCACGGAAGATCCAGCGGTTCCTGTCGCAGCCCTTCTTTGTAGCCGAGCAGTTCACCGGCCAGGCGGGTCGCTACGTTCCGGTGAAGGAGACCATCAAGGGCTTCAAGGAGATCATCGAGGGGAGGGCGGACGAGCTGCCGGAGCAGGCCTTCTACATGGTGGGAACGATCGAGGAGGCTCGGCAGAAGGCGGAGCAGTTAGCCGCCGCCAAGTAGGAGGCGGGTGGCGCATGGCCACGGCGGAGATCCCCCGGACCTTCCTGCTGGAGGTGGTGACCCCGCACCGCCTCGTGGTGAGCGAGGAGGCGGAGGAAGTCATCGCCCCCGGAGCCGAGGGCTACTTCGGCGTCCTGGGGGGTCACCTCCCCTTCATGACCACGCTGAAGTTCGGGGAACTCACCTACCGGAGGACCCGCGGTGAGGAACGGCACCTGGCCGTCTCCTGGGGGTACGCCGAGGTCCTTCCGACCCGGGTGACGATCCTGGCAGAGGCAGCCGAGCGGGCCGAGGAGATTGACACTGCCCGGGCGGAGCAGGCCCGGGACCGGGCGGTCGCGCGCCTCGGCAAGATCGGCGACGGCACCGTGGACTTCACCCGGGCGCAGGAGGCCGTGACGCGGGCCCTCACGCGCCTGGAGGTGGCCGCCAAGAAGCGGTAACCGGGAGAGACTCGGGGGCGGGGGCCGGCGCCTGCCGCCCCTTTTTCTTCGGCTATGTGGCACCTCCCCGAGTGGATCCCCGGCCTTCTGCTGGGGCACCCGCAGCGCGCCGCCGTCCTCTCCGACCGGGACGCGCGGCTGGTGGCCTTCGCTCAGTTCGTCGCCGCCTTCTCCTGGAACTACGTCTACGTCTTCCTCCCCTTCTATATCCTCCAGATCAGCCCCCACGACCGGGAGACGACCCTCCTGTGGACCGGGCTCATCCTCGGCGTCACCGGCATGGCCTCCACCCTGTTTGCCCCCATCTGGGGAGGGATGGCCTCCCGGGTGAGCCCCAAGGCTCTCTACGAGGTCGGGATTCTGATCCAGGTGGTGCTGTTCGCCTGCTTCGCCCTGACCACGAGCCTCCCCGTGCTGTTCCTGCTCCGGATGGCAATCGGGATGGTCGGGGGGACCTCCACCATGGGGCTGATTTTGATCTCCGCCGCCTCCGACCAGGAGCGGATCACCTCCAACGTGGGGCTCTTTCAGTCCGCCATGACGCTCGGGCAGATCACCGGACCCTTCGTGGGGGCCTTCGCGGCGGATCTCCTGGGGTTCGCTCCCACCTTCCTTCTCGGGTCGGCCGTGCTGCTCATTCCTTACTTCGCCGTGCGGCTGAAGGTCCCCTGGGTGGAGTGCCTCAGCCCCCGCCCGCCCGCGGTCCCGATCACGCGCCGCCGCTTCGTGGCCGGCTGGTTGGTCTGCTTCACCGCCACGTTGCAACTGGTCTTCCTCCCGAGCGTCCTCCCCGAGATCCTGCCTGCGTTGGGGGTGGCGGGGGCCGCTGCGGTCCGTGTGGCCGGGGTAATCGTCTTCGCGTACGGCCTCGCCGCGGCGGCGGGGGCGGTCGTGGTCAGCCGGGCGGCGGGGCGGTTCGGCCGGCGGCGGACCGTCCTGGTCGCCGGCGGACTGGCCTCCCTCTTCCAGGTGGCCCTCTGGCTCCCGGCCTCGGTGGGGCTCTTCACTGCGCTGCGGGTCATGCAGACCGGCCTCATCGCCGGCGTGATCCCCATCGTCTTCGCCCAGATCGCGGAGGGGGCGCCCGGAGCGCGCATCGGTCTCATCAATACCTCGCGCTTCTCGGGGAACGCGGCCGGGCCCCTCCTGGCGACCCTCTTCTTCGCCCACTTCTCGCCGCTTCTTCTCTACGGGATCCTTGCGGCGCTGACGGTGGCTTCCCTCGCGGCCTTCTATCGCACCCCGCTCACCCGGGTGCGCCCGGCCTGAGGATGCCCCCCCGCGGACCCGGCTACTGGAGGTGCTGCGTGATGCGCCGCAGGAGCGGCTCGGGGGTCAGGGGGAGGAGGCCGACGTCCTGGAGGAGCGCCTCCAGTGGGGGGCGCAGCCCCTGCCGCCAGAGCTCCCGGAGGAACGGGCCGGTCCGATCGTTGCGGTACCAGTCCTCATTGAACCGCTCCCGCAGGCCGTCGGCGAGCAGGGCCGCCCCCATCCATCCGCGGAGGGTATGGGCCGAGGCGAGAAAGGGGTCCGCGTCCACCAGGGCCATCCCGGGCGGGACGCCCGCGGCCGTCGCCTGACTCAGGACGGTTCGGTAGGCCTCGGCCCGGCCGTCCTCGCTCCCCCCTTCCGAGAGCAGGAGTTCGTGCCGGAGCACGGCCGCGGTACGCCGGAGAACGCCGAGCAGTTTCAGGTGGGCCATCCAGACGGTGTCCCGGGGCTGGGCGATCTGGAGGAATCGTTTGAGCCAGCCCGCCTCCCGCGTAAGCCCCCCCAGCACTGACGCGTGCAGTTCCGCCACCGCCGGATCCCCCAGTCGCCTCGCTTCGACCGGAAGACCCGCATCCGTGTGGGCGGAGTGCAGGGCGGATCCCACGGCGCGCCAGAAGGCCTCATAGGCCTCCAGACCGGAGGTCGGCCGTGCGACCAGGTGAACCCGCGCCGGCACCTCGCAGGGGGCCGCGAAGGGCTCCCGGACCTTGCCGGGCCGCTCGTCCAGGTCCAGGCGGATGCGGCCGGCCGCGCTGAGATCGAGACGGAGCGCCCGGAGCGTCGCCTCGGTGACCGGAGGCAGGAGGTGCGCGGGGAAGAGGGGATCCAGGACAGGTGCCCGGAAGAGACGGAGCAGATCGTGCCGCCGGGCTTCTTTGAGGTGGACCGAGAGGTGCCGGCGCAAGGCCCAGGCGAGCGTTTCTTCGTACATCGTCTCCGTCTGCTCCAGGATCCCCTGGGCATGTTTCGCCGTCACTTCCAGGTCCGCCGGACCCAGCGCCCGGCAGAGGCCGGAGAGGCCGGGGTAGCCGAGGGCTGCGGCGCCGTCCTGGAGGCGGGCCAGCACCTCGGCCCGCAGGGGATTCGTCGTCCGGAGTGCTTCTGCGTGGCCCGCCTCGATCCTTCCCCGCATCGTTCGGTCCGGCTCATCCCGGAGGGCCGCCTCCGCCTCGCGAAGGGGGATGTCCCGTCCCTCGAGCCGCACCACGGTCGTTGCTTCCGCGGCGGCGAGCCGGTCCCGCAGAGGGGCGACGGCCGCCTCAAGCAGGTGCCGGGCAGTGAACTCCGCCAGAGCCCGAAGCCGGGCACGCTCCGGGCCTTCGGGGGCCGCCGCCCACGCCTCCCGCACCTCCTGGTGGAGGGCCGGGGAGCTCAAGCGGCCGAAGCGCCCGTGAAGGAAGGCCAGGGGTCGTGGCGGCTCGAGGCCGGCACCTGTGCGGTAGGTGACTTCTGCCACCCCCGCGAGGAACGCCTCAGCGTCCCGGCGAACCGCCGCGAAGGCGTCATCGGGGGCATCAGAGGTCATCGTCCCCCTCTCCGGCGCTCGCCCCCTCGGGGCCGCCCTCCTCCTCCATGGCCTCGTCCACGAGGGCGTCGAAGTCCTCCCCCGCGTCTTCGCCCAGCTCCTTTCCCATCTTTTTCATCCACCGGGCGACGCTTGCGGGATCGTCTTCGTTGACATCCGCGAGGCTGCTGTCGTCTGCCAGCCGATCCAGGCGCCCCTCCTCGCCCCGGACACGCGCGAAGCGGGAGAAGAGGCGCTCCAGCGCGGCGCTCCCGCACCGGGGGCAGGCAGGCGTGCCCGGATTGCTGATGCTCCGGATGAAGATGGTGACGCGCCGCCGGCAGCCGCCGCACTGATACTCGTAAATGGGCATGCTGGAGCCCCCCCTCGACATTGGGTAGGCAGTATTGTGTCGCAGCGCCGCCCGCAGCGTCAAGTCTCGGGCGATCGGTAGTGGCGGGACGGGTTTCCCCTTGACCTCGGTCCCGCCGGCATTTACCCTCGGGGAGATTTCCGCCGTCCCCCGGGAAGCCGAAGAGCCGTGCACTGCTTGCATTGCGGGTCCACCACTCTCGAGACCGCCACGACGTGCCAGGAGTGCGGTCAGCCGCTTCAGGCCGCCGCAGCGGGTCCCGGCCCGGCCGCCCCGCCAGCCGTCGAGCGGGCCGCACCCCCCCCATCCGTGCCGGCCTCCCGCTGGCGGGAAGCGGGGCTCCCGCCGGAGATCGCCGCCCAACTCGACCCGGAGGCCCTCGATCTCACGCGCCTCAGCCTCCCCCAGGCCATCCTCGAAACGGAGGCGCAGGCCGGGGTGCACGCTGCTCCGGCGGCAGATGCGGGGGCGGAGGCCTCGGCGGCCGGACGCTACGGCGGCTTGTGGCTCCGGGGGATGGCCGCTCTCGTGGATGCCGTCCTGGCGGGTGGCCTTGCGCTCCTGGCGGGGGCAGCGGCGGTCGCGGCGGCGGCAGGCGGGGCGAGGCTGGCGGGAGGCCTGGACCTCGCGACGGCCTATGTGGCAGGGATAGCGGCTCTCCTGGCCGCGGCCGGGGTCAGCCTCGCGTATCATACCCTGTTTGGTGGGGCGTGGGGACAGACGCCGGGGAAGATG
>CAZRDA010000161.1:0-4644 GCA_964598715.1 uncultured bacterium
TCCCCAGCACGAAGGCGAGAGGCAGGATCAGATTTAGAGAGTCCCTCTTCATCGTAGAGAGAATTCTCCTCGGGATGGCACGGTGACGGGCGTGCGCGGGCGCGGCGGTCACCTTCCGCCGGCCGGGACCAAATTCGACTTGACAGGGCCAGGGGCCTGGACTAGCGTGCACGATATAGGTCTCCCAGCCCGGATTCGCTCGCACAGGACGGCTCCCGTGAGCGCGTGCCCCTCAAAGGATCCCAGATGCCTTTGAGGGGCTTTTTGTTCTCGGTAGGGCGGGAGAGGGGGGAGAGGGCATGGCGCGGAGACTGTACGTGGGGAATCTGTCGTACCAGGCAACGGAGGGGGACCTGCGGGACCTGTTCGGGCAGGCCGGGTCGGTCGCCTCGGTGAAGATCATCACCGACGCCTACACCGGCCAATCGCGGGGCTTCGGCTTCGTGGAGATGACCACGGATGAGGAGGCGCAGAAGGCCATCTCCCTCTTCAACGGCCACGCCCTGAAGAGCCGGCAGTTGGTCGTCAATGAGGCTCGCCCCCCGCAGCGGGATCGCGGCGTCGGGCCCGGACGGGGCGGCTTCGACCGCGGCGGCCGGTTCTGAGTCCTGTTCCCTCCTCGCGCGGTGGATCGCCCCCCTCACGGGAAAGTCACGCTGGCGAAGGTGACGGTCCCCTGCGGGTCCGGCCACTGGCTGTACCGCAGGAGCGTGCCCTTCGCCCCCTCCAGGACCTTGAGCAGGATGTAGATGGGGGAGAGGCCGCAGATCCGTCGCCGATCTCGCTCCCGCTGGACGAAGCGGAAGAATCCCTCCGCGTCCCCCGCCGTGACCGCCTGAAGCATCGCCTCGTCTTCCCGAGCTGCGCGCCTGAGGTTCGCCCCCGTGAGGGGCTGCGGGTCCCCGAACCGGGGGCCGAGGTGAGCCAGGTCCACCCCGCCGACCAGGCACACGCGCTCCGGAGCCGCCGCGATCGTCTCCTGCAAGCCCGTCACGAAGCGGCGGACCAGCGGATCATCCGCCGGTGACTTCCCCGTCAGGACGAAGTCCGAGAGCGTTCCGCAGAGGATCGGGACCAGGCGGATCGTCCGCCTGCCCGCGTACAGGTACTGGAGAAACACCGCCTGGAAGTCAATGGAATGCTCCGCCCGGTGGACGAAGTCATCTACGACGATCCCGTCGCGGCCGGTCCGACTGAGGAGCCGCTCGATGAAGGCCCGGTCGGTCCCGAGGGCCCCGAAGGGCGTCCCAAAGTCCTTGACGCTGGGGGAGAAGCGGCCGCTCAAGGCCGAGTGGGCCGTCCCCAGCACGACGAAGCAGTCGGCATCCGCGGCCTCCAGGACCGCCCGATACGCCCAGGCGTAGGTCGGTCCGCCGCGGGCGAAGTCAATGTGGGGGGCGAGGACCGCTTGCAGGCCCGTCCCGCGCGGTGGCCCCGGTGCGCCCGGGCCCTCGCGGGCCGTGAAGAAGCCATCCAGGGTCGTCCGGAGGGAGGTCGGGTCGGCGTCGTAGGAGCGGCCGGCGTGGAAAGCCGGGCGGACGGGGGCGGCGACGAACTCCCGCTCGACGGTCTCCCGAGCGGCGGCGAAGCGGGCATTCTCCAGGAGCAGGTGTTCGTCCAGGAGGGCGAGGAGCTGCTCCACCTGCTCCCGGAATAGCAGTTCCCCGTGGCGCCGGACCCAGGCGGCCTGGATGTCCAGGATGCTGTTTGTCCCGTCCAGATGCTGGAGGATCTCGGCGGCCGCCAGCGGGAGGAAGAGCACCCCGTCGCTGAGCCCCTGTGGGTCCCGGAGGCACAGGACCGCCTTCCCGTCCAGTTGCGTCGGGAAGGCGTCAACCTCGCGGAGCTGCGGTCTCTCCATGGAGTCCTCCGGCGAGCCGGGTTGCATTCTACGCCCTTCATTCGGTAACTTCAACGCGGGCGCGCGTGGGGCGCGCCGGAGGGCAGCGCCGTGGAGCGTTCGCGCACCTTCGACGAGATCCGCCTGGGGGACCGCGCCTCGCTCGTCCGGACCTGGACCGAGAGCGAGACGGCCCGCTGCGCCCGCCTCATCGGGGACACCAACCCCCTGCACCTGGATGAGGCCTACTGCCAGACGACCCGCTTCGGGCGGCGGATCGTCCATGGGGCCCTGACCGCGAGCATGGTTCCCACGCTCGCCGGCACGATCCTCCCGGGCCCCGGGACCATCGGGGCCGGCTTCAGCATCGAGTACGTCGGCCCCGTCTTCTTCGCCGATACGGTGACCCTCACGGGGACCGTGGTGGGAAAGGACCCGACCCGCCACCGGGTCACCCTGGAGGTGGTCGGGGTCAATCAGCGGGGAGAGGTGGTCCTGCGGGGCCGGGCCACGGTGGTGCCTCCCCGGCGCCCCGCCTCGGCGGCACCCTTCCTCCCGGAGGCGGGATGATCCGCCGAAAGGTGGACGGGGACTGGCTCTGCATCAGTCAACTGGAGCACGCCCGTCTCGCCGGCGCGATGGCCGAGGCCTGGGGGCACCCCCCCTTTCTTCCCCCCGCGCCGCGGGCCGAGGTGCTGCGGGCGGTGGCTGAGCACGACAACGGCTGGGTGGAGTGGGAGGCGGCGCCGGGCCTCCACCCGACGGCCGGCCTCCCGTTTCACTTCACGGAGATGCCGGTGGCGGATCATCTGGCCATCTGGCGGCGCGGGGTGCAGCGGATGCTGGAACAGAACCCGTACGCCGGGCTCCTGGTCAGCATGCACGGATCCGCCCTCATGCGCTTCCGGCTGGAGCCCGCGGCCCGGACGCCGGAGGTGGACCGCGTCGCCGTTCGGAGCTTCGTCGAGGAGCAGGAGCGTCTCCAGGCCGCCCTCCGGGAGGGCCTGAAGGCGCGGATCCGTTATCGGGAGGCGGTGGGAAGAGGGCACTTGATGGCCAACTTCCGTCTCCTGCAATTCCTGGACGCCGTCTCCCTCCTCCTCTGCTGTGGCGCGGATGAGCCCCAGGTGTTCACCGCTGTCCCCCTCGGTGAGGGGCGGCGGCGGACCGACCTCGAGGTCACCCCGGATCCGGAGGGGGCGAGACTCACACCCTATCCCCTCACCCGCGATCCGGCGTGCTTCGCCGTGACCGGGCGCCTGCTTCCCGGTCGCCCGTTCCCCGATCCTGCGGCGCTCCACGCCGCCTGGAGTGATGCTCCGGAACGGAGTCTCACCTTCACCCTCCGCTCGGGGACTCCGGGGGCTTGACCGGGCTGCTTCCGGTTGATAACGTGGCGCCCTGGTCATGCCGGCACTAGGCAGCGGGAGAGCGGAGGGATCGCGCGGCCGCGCGGGATCTGGGCGTGGCTGAGCAGCGCCTCCGAATTCCCCCACGCCTGCGGCCCGGGGACACCCTCGGGGTGGTGGCCCCTTCGGGCCCCCCGGCGCGCGGCGCGCTCAGGCGGGGGCTGCGCGCCCTGGAGCACCTCGGCCCCTTCGCGCTCCGGGTGGCGCCGAACGTGGGTGCCCGGTGGGGCTACCTGGCCGGGCCGGACGCCGACCGCGCTGCCGGCATCATGACCCTGGTGACCGACCCGGGCGTCCGGGGGATCCTCTGCGCCCGGGGAGGGTATGGCGCGGGTCGCCTCCTGGAGCACCTGGACTTCTCCGTCATCCGGCGCCATCCGAAGGTTTTCGTCGGGTCGAGCGACGTCACCATCCTCCTCCTGGCACTCCTCCAGCGCGCGCGGCTTGTGGTCTTCCACGGGCCCATGGTGGCCCCGGACTTCGGCATCCTCCGGTCCCGGCGGACGCGGGACAGTTTCCGGGCCCTGCTCTTGCACCCGGGCCGGCGCTACACCGTGATCGCGGCGGGGCGCTGGTGGGGAGGGCGCGGGCCAACCGTCATACGGGGGCCTCTCACCGGGGGGAACCTCACCCTGGTGGCTTCCTCGCTTGGGACGCCGCACGAGATCGCAACGGCGGGCAAGGTCCTCTTCCTGGAGGACGTGAACGAGGAGCCGTACCGGGTGGACCGGATGCTCTGGCAACTTCGGGCGGCGGGAAAACTTCGCGGGCTGCGCGGCCTCCTCTACGGAGAATTCACGCGCTGCCGGCCGGCCCCGGGACGGCCGTCGAGGCCCCTCGCGGAGGTCCTGGAGGAGTACGCTGCCCTCGCGAACGTTCCCTGCTTCGGTCCTATCCCTGCCGGACACCGCCGGGACAATGTCGTCCTCCCCCTCGGGGGCTGGGTGGCCGTACGCCCGGAGGGCGCCGCGCGAGCGCGCCTCACCCTCGGCTACTGACGGAGTCTCTGCATGAAACTGACCTACGATCCCGAGGACGAGTCGGGAATCAGGTGCGCCCTGCACGCGCTGATCGAGGCCTACGTGGAGCTCTGCTCGCCGGGGCACGTGGCGGAGCGCCTCCAGCGCATCGTGACGGAACTCCAGGAGAAGCAGGAAAAATTGGACGGGGGCAACCCCTGGGGGGAGTGATGGGGCGGCGGATCAAGATCCCCGAGGTCGAACAGATGATGGCGGCGCGCCCCGAGGCGACCATGGAAGAGGTCCTCGAGGTCTTTGAGGTCTTCGCCAGCGGGACCCTCAAGGGGGAAGTCTACATCCTGGACGACGTCAGCGGGAAGCGGATCGCCATTGCCCCGGGCGACCTGAAGGAGAAGTACCGGCGGCCGGCGCCGGC
>CAZRDA010000162.1:0-4636 GCA_964598715.1 uncultured bacterium
GCCGGCGACGCTCCACGGTCAGTGGCGATCGCGGACCTGAGCGGCGACGGCCGGCTTGACCTTGTCACAGCAAACTTCTTATCCAACGACCTCTCGGTCCTCCTCGGCAACGGCAACGGGACCTTCTCGGGAGATCGGCGCTTCGCCGTGGGCGTCAACCCCCAGCAGGTGGGGGTTGCGGACCTGAACGCTGACGGCCGGCCTGACGCCGTCACGGCAAACATATCCTCCAACGACCTCTCGGTCCTCCTCGGCAACGGCAACGGGACCTTCTCGGGAGATCGGCGCTTCGCCGCGGGTCTGGGGCCCCTCTCGGTGGCCGTCGCGGACCTGAACGGGGACGGCCGGCCTGACCTCGTCACGGCCAACAGCCGCTCCAACGACCTCTCCGTCCTCCTCGGCAACGGCGACGGCACCTTCCAGCCCGAGCAGCGGTTCGCGGCCGGCGACTTCCCTCAGTCAGTGGCGGTCGCGGACGTCAACGCGGATGGCCGGCCTGACTCCGTGACGGCAAACTTGTCTTCCAACGACCTCTCGATCCTCCTCGGCAACGGCGACGGCACCTTCCAGCCCGAGCAGCGCTTCGCCACTGGGACCCGTCCTCGGTCTGTGGCGGTCCGCGACCTGAACAGCGATGGTAGGCCCGATATTGTCGCAGCCAACCAGTTCTCGAATGACGTCTCCGTCCTCCTCGGCAACGGCGACGGGACCTTCCGACCCCAGCAGCGCTTCCCCGCTGGTGACGGCCCCTTCTCCATAGCCATAGCGGACCTGAATGGGGACGGCCGGCCGGACCTCGTCACGGCCAACCAGCTCGCCCTCATCGCTGTCTCCGTCCACGTCCTCCTCGGCAACGGCGACGGGACCTTCCAGGCCCAGCAGCGCTTCCCCACCGGCGCCGGATCGGCCGCCGTGGCGGTCACGGATCTCAACGCCGACGGCCGCTCGGACCTCGTCACGGCCAATCGCGACTCCAGCGACCTCTCGATCCTCCTCGGCAACGGCGACGGGACGTTCCAGCCCGAGCAGCGGTTCGCCGCCGGCAGTGGTGCGACCTCCGTGGCGGTGGCAGACTTCAACGCCGACGGCCTGCCCGACCTCGTTACCGCGAATCGTTCCTCAAGCGACGTTTCCATCCTGCTCCATCGGTAGGCTAAACCAGGCTGCGCTCCCAGTAGCGGCTTCAAGGCAGCGGACCCGCCCCCCGCCGATCCACCCGCCGCCTACCGGGCCTCCACGAAGAAGGTCAGGAGCCGGTTTTCTTCGAAGGTCGCGGAGAGTTCCCGGCTCTTGACGAACCGCAGGACCTCCAGGACCGTCCGGATCGCTTCCCGGTCCGTGTACTCCGCCCGCTTGACGAAGTTCCCGCTCACCGTCACCGCGAGGCGCAGCCGCGGGGCCGCGGGGTCGTAGTCGAGTTCGAACGCCCGCACCGCCGCCCGGTTCGTGTCCGCGCGCAGCAGGACCGTCCCCTCGATTCGGCCTGCCCCACCCACCGCGACCAGCGCTGCACCCGTCGCGCCAACCGCCATCCACCACCTCCCGCTCCACCCTCTCCCGCCCTTTCCCCTCATCCCGCCTGGCATACGCCCCCCCCTTCCCGCCGGCCCGTGGTGCCTCGTCGGCTTTCCTGGTAGGATACCCCCGCACGCGGGCCTGCGCGGGCGCGGCTCGCGCCGGGAAGGGGGATGTCGGGTACAGGGCGCCGCACGGGGACGCACCGGGCCGGGGTCGTCGCCATCATCGGGCGGCCGAACGTGGGGAAATCCACCCTCATGAACCGGCTCCTCCGGCAGAAGGTCTCCATCGTTTCCCCCAGGCCCCAGACGACTCGCAACCGGATCGCCGGGATCTGGACCACAGAGCGCGCCCAGGTGGTCTTGCTGGACACCCCGGGGATCCACCGGGCCGGGAGCCTCTTCAACCGGGCCATGGTGCGGGCGGCGCTGGCGACGCTCACCGAGGTGGACCTGGTGCTCTGGATGGTGGACGCGGCGGCCCCTGAGACCGACGATGACGCGTTGATCGCGGAGAACCTGAAGGACGTCAAGACACCGGTCCTCCTGGCCATCAACAAGGTGGACCTGGTGCCGAAGCCAGGGCTCCTCCCCCTCATGGACCGGCTCCGGACGGTCCGCGAGTTCGCCGGGATCGTCCCCATCTCCTGCACCGCGGGCGACAACCTGGACCGGCTGGAGGAGGTCCTGGTTGGTCTGCTCCCCGCCGGCGAGCCCCTCTACCCGCCGGACCAGATCACCGACCAGCCGGAGCGGTTCATCATCGGGGAGCTGATCCGGGAGCAGGTCTTCCGCCTCCTCCACGAGGAGATCCCCTACGCGGTCGCGGTGGAGGTGGAGGCGGTCCGGGAGCGGGGGGCGGGCCAGGCCCCTTTCGCGGGCCAGCCGCGGGGCGAGGACTTGAGGGCCGACGCGGCCGAGGGTTTCCCTGAGGGCCCCGCGTCTGGAGAGGCCGAGCCGGCGGGCGGCGAGCGCGGGCGCGCGGACGCGCCCCCGCCTGAAAGGGACCCGGAGGCCGGGCCCGGCGGGCCGCCCCTCGTGGATATCCTGGCCGCTCTCTATGTGGAGAAAGATTCCCAGAAGGGGATTCTGATCGGCGCCGGGGGCCAGATGCTGAAACGGATCGGCGAGCGGGCCCGCCGCGAGATCGAGACGCTGCTCGGGGCGCGGGTGTTCCTCAAACTATGGGTCAAGGTCCGACCCAAGTGGCGCCAGAGCGAGGACGAACTGCGCCGCCTGGGCTACCTGCGGCCGTAGCGGGGGAAAGCAAGGGAGGGCGACCATGGATTGCGTCTTCTGCAAGATCCGCGATGGCCAGGTCCCCGCGGTCAAACTGCACGAGGATGACCGGACGGTGGCCTTCATGGACATCAATCCGATCAACGAGGGGCACCTCCTGGTGATGAGCCGGGTCCATGCCGCGACGCTGACGGAGGCGAGCGAGGAGGACCTGGTCGCCGTGATCCGGACGGTTCGGCGGATGGCCCGGGCGCTGGAGGCCGCGATGAGCCCTGACGGGATCAACCTCTTCCAGGCGAACGGCGAGGCCGCCTTCCAGTCGGTGCCGCACTTCCACATGCACGTCATTCCCCGCTGGCACCGGGACGGCAAGGGCTTGACCTGGAGGCTCGTTCCGGGCGACCTGGCGCAGATCCGGGCGACGGCCGAGAAGCTTCGATCGGCCCTCTAAGGGAGGGGGGACAGATGAACACGCCGACGGGGATAGCCTGATGTGGCGCCTAGCGGTTGCATTCGGGCTCGTGGCGCTTGCCGCGTGCACGTACACGTACCGGTGGGCGCTGCCGCCCGGGGGGAGCGACGGGCAGCTCAAGGAGGACCACGCCGCGTGCACCCGGGACGCGGAGAAGGCATCCGAGGGCCTGGTGGGCACCAACGAGTGGACCGCGTACGAGCAGTGCATGACCACGAAGGGCTACACGAAGGCCGGGGGAAGCTGGCAGTAATAGGACGACACCCATGCCGCTCAAGGCCACGCAGGCGATTGTGATCGGGGGGCACAACCTGGGCGAGGCGGACCGGATCGTGGTCTTCCTCAGCCGGGTCGCGGGAAAGGTCCGCGCGGTGGCGGCCGGCGCGCGGCGGATCCGGAGCCGATTCGGCGGGAGCCTGGAACTGTTCACCTACGGCCGGCTCCTGTATTTCGAGCGGCCGAACCGGGACCTGCACCGGGTGAGCGAGTTCGACATCCTGCATCCCTACGCCGGCCTGCGCACAGACCTGACCCGGCTCGCGGGGGGCGCCTATGCGGTGGACCTTCTGCGGGGAGCGGTGGAGGAGGGGGAGCCGCCGGGTGGCCTCTTCGACCTCTTGCTCGGCATCCTGGGCGAACTGGAGGATGGACGACCGGCCACCGCGGCCCTACGGGCCTACGAGGTCCGCCTCCTCGGCCTGCTCGGCTACCTCCCCGAGCTCAACCGCTGCGTCGGCTGCCGCCGCGCCGTCCCGGAGACGGGGTCGGCCTCCTTCAGTCCGCGCCAGGGTGGGCTCCTCTGCCCCGCCTGTGGTCCTGCTGCGCCCGACCCCTTTCCGGTCAGCCCGGAGGCCCTGGGGTTTCTGCGGGGGGCGCTGCGGGCCGAGTTCCGGGCGGCGGCCCGCGCCGCGCTCTCTTCGGCGGCGCTGGAAGAGCTGCGGGTCCTCCTGCGGGCGGCCTACCTGGAGCGGGTCGGCCGGCCCGTCCGTGCGGCGGCCTTTATGGAGAGCGTGGCGGCGAGCCCGGCGCCCATCGGCGGAGAGACCTGATCGGGGGCGACCGGACAACCTCTTGACACTCTTTTCGGCGTGCGGGTATGCTCCGGGGGCAACGCAAGGCCGCCTGCGCGCGCCGGCTGTCTCCCGACACTCTCCGGGGGTTCCCATGTATTACCAGGACCTGGTCCTTGGCCTCGAGAACTTCTTTGCGAAGAGGGGCTGCGTCATCCAGGAGCCCTACGACATCGAGGTGGGGGCGGGGACCATGAACCCGGCCACCTTCCTCCGGGTGCTGGGCCCCGAACCCTGGAACGTGGCCTACGTGGAGCCCTCGCGCCGCCCCACCGATGGCCGTTACGGCGAGAACCCGAACCGCCTCCAGCACTACTACCAGTTCCAGGTCATCCTGA
>CAZRDA010000163.1:0-4634 GCA_964598715.1 uncultured bacterium
ACCCGCCGTGCCGTCTCGGCTTCAGGAGGCAACCTTCCATAGCCCCAACCGGGGGGATCCCTCAGAGGTTCCGACTGTGAAGACCGGGGGAGAGAAGCTCCTGCATCTGCTCCACAATTCGGTCGGTTGCGCAACCGAGGAGAGCCGCAGGCAAAAGCGAAACCTGTAATCGGAGCCGCCCATGTTCAAACTCCTTCGGTACTTTTCCATCACGAGCCTCATCTTCACCATTTTGGTGGCCGCCCTCCTGGGGATGTTCTACCGGTACCAAGCGTCCGAAGATCTGTTCGAACTCGGGGAGCGCAAGAATATTGCCTTGACACAGGCATTTGCGAACTCCCTCTGGCCACGGTTCGCCCCGTTTCTGAGGTCCGCATCGTCGCTTCACCCCGACGAATTGCGGGTGCATCCGGAAACCGTGCGCCTCGATCAAGCGGTCCGAGACCAGATGCAGGGGCTCGCGGTGGTCAAAGTGAAGATTTACGACCTTGCAGGACGGACCGTGTTCTCCACAGAGGCGAAGCAAATAGGCGAAGATAAAAGCACCAATACCGCTCTTCTTTCAGCCCGCTCGGGAAAGGTCACGAGCTACGTCACCCACCGGGATACGTTTAATGCCTTCGAAGGCGTCATCGAAGACCGTGACCTTCTCGCAAGCTACATCCCCATCCGTCCTGGTGCGGGCCCGGTCGAGGGCGTTTTCGAACTGTACTCTGACGTGACACCTCTCTTAAAGAGAATGGAGCGGACCCAGAGAACCGTTGTTCTTGGTGTCGTCACGATCATGGCTTTGCTGTACGTGGCGCTCTTCTTCCTCGTGAGGCACGCGGACAGAATTCTTCGGCGTCAGACCGCCGAGCGGAAGCGGGCGGAGGAGGCGCTGGCCGAGCAAACGGCGCTCCTCCAGACGACCCTCGACAACATCACCCAGGGCATCAGCGCGTTCGACCGGGACCTCCGGCTGGTCGCCTGGAACCAGCGCTACTTCGATCTGCGGGGCCTCCCGCCGGTCTTCGGGCGACGGGGGACGCCGTTCGCGGACATCACCCGCTACAACGCGGAACGCGGCGAGTACGGCCCCGGCGATCCCGAGGAGCTGGTGGCCCAGCGTCTGGCGCTCGCCCGCACCATCGAGCCCCAGTGCTTCGAGCGCACGCGCCCGACCGGCACGATCATCGAGGTCCGCCGGAACCCCCTGCCCGGCGGCGGGTTCGTGACCACTCTCACCGACATCACCGAGCGCAAGCAGGCCGACCAGATGAAGTCCGATTTCGTCTCCTTCGTCACCCACCAGCTCCGGACCCCGCTGTCCGGCATCAAGTGGATGCTGGAACTGGCCGACCAGGGGGCGGCGATTCCCGAGGAGACCCGCTCCTACATCGTGGACGCCCAGGCGGCCGCGGACCGGCTGGTCCGCCTGGTCAACGACCTGCTGGAGATCTCCCAGCTCGAACGGGGCAAGCTCAACATCGTGCCCCGGGAGACCCGCCTGGAGGAGCTGACCCAGGGCGTGGTGGACGAGCTCGCCCCCTTGATCGCCGAGAAGGGCCACCGCGTCTCGGTCGCCGGGGTCGAGCATCTCCCGCCGGTCTGGGCGGACCCGCAGTTGCTCCGCCAGGTGGTCCTGAACCTCGCCTCCAACGCCATCAAGTACACCCCGCCCGCCGGGGCGATTGCCATCCAGATGAACCAGGAGGATACGACGGTCCGCTGGGCGATCCAGGACAGCGGGATCGGGATTCCGAAGGCGGCCCAGGGCCGCCTCTTCGAGAAGTTCTATCGCGCCGACAACGTGTACACGATCGAGACAGAAGGGACCGGGCTCGGCCTCTACCTGGTCCGGCTGATCGTGACGGAGTTCGGCGGGCGGGTGTGGTGCGACTCCGAGGAAGGGAAGGGGGCCACCTTCACGTTCACCCTGCCGGTCGGGGGGAGGGGATGATGGACAACAGTAAGAACAACAAGCGGATCCTCCTCGTGGAGGACGACCGCTTCCTGCGGCGGGCGTGCGAAGGGAGCCTCCGCCAGCGGGGGTTCACCGTCCTCACGGCCGTGGACGGGGAAGAGGGCCTGCGGCTGGCCCGGGCCGAGGGGCCGGACCTCATCCTGCTGGATATCCTGATGCCGAAGCTCCCGGGGCTGGCGATGCTCCGGGCGCTCAAGGCCGACGAGGGGACGCGGGCCATCCCGGTCCTGATCCTGTCGAACTCCTCGCGCGCTGGGGATCGGCGGGAAGCCCTGGACCTGGGGGCCGTGGGGTACCTGGTGAAGGCCAACCTGTCGCTGCAGGAACTGGGGGAGCAGGTGACGCGGCTCCTGGAGGGCCGAGGCGATGGGGGAGCGGATGGCGCGCATCTTGCTGGCTGAGGACGACCGATTCCTCCGAAAGGCGGCCGAGGCCACTCTCCGCCAGCGAGGGTTCACCGTGGTCACGGCCGTGGACGGGGAGGACGCCCTCCGACTGGCCCGGACGGACGTTCCCGACCTCATCCTCCTGGACCTCATCATGCCCAAGCTCCAGGGCTTCGAGGTGCTCCGGGCATTGAAGCAGGATCCGGCGACCGCGCACATCCCCGTGATCGTGCTGAGCAACCTCGGCCAGGCGCAGGACGTGCAGCAGACGATGGAGGGCGGTGCGGTCGCGTACTTCGTGAAGGCGAACCTCTCGCTCCAGACCCTGGCGAACCGGGTCGAGGAGGTGCTCGCCGGAGGCAAGCGCTAATGGCCCTGCAGGCTACCCCCGAAGAACTGCGGGAGCTCCTCGTCACCCGGCTGGCGGTCATGGACGAGGCCGAGTTCGACCGCGCGCGGTCCATGGCGACGCGGCTCAGGATCCCGCTCGAACGGGCGCTGGTCGAACGGGGCCGCTTCCCCTTCGGCTTCCTGCTGGAGCAACTCGCCCAGACCTGGGGGGTCGGGTTCATCGAGCTCAAGATCAGCGACGTCCGTCCGGAGAGCCTCCGGGCGGTCCGTGAAGAATACGCCCGCGCCCACACGCTCGTCCCCTTTGACCGGCAAGACCAGCAGCTTCATGTGGCGATGTGGGACCCCCGGGATCGGCGCACCATTCACGAGGTCGAGCGGATGACGGGCCTCCGGGTGGTCCCCTATCTCGCTCCGGCCCGCGCCATCCAGCGCGCGCAACTCCTCTACAAGGGCGATCTCCGCAAGATGCTCGAGCAGGCCGCCGCGGAGGAGAGCGACCCGGGCAAGCGACCGCCCCATCGAGGCGAGGAGGACCGGCCTGCCGTGGCGCTGCTCGACCGGCTCCTGGAGTACGCCGCCGTGGCGCAGGCATCCGACATCCACATCGAGCCCTACGAGCTGGAGGTTCTCGTCCGGTACCGCATTGATGGCGCGCTGCAGGAAGTGCTGAGCCTCCCGCCCGAGGCGCTGGCGCCCCTCGTCAGCCGCGTCAAGATCCTCAGCGGGATGCGGATTGACGAACGGCGGGCGCCGCAGGATGGGCGGTTCGAGGCCAGCCCCGGGGACGTTGACATGGACCTCCGGGTCTCGTCCCTGCCAACCCTCTGGGGCGAGAAGGTCGTCCTCCGGGTCCTGCCCAGAGAGACCATCACCGTGGACCTCGAGGACCTGGGGCTCGTGGCGTCCGATTACGAGATTCTCCTCCGGAACATCCTCCGCCCCTTCGGGATGGTCCTGATCACCGGACCGACCGGATCCGGGAAGACCACCACGCTCTACGCCATGGTGGCCCGGCTGGGCTTGGAGCGGCAGAGTCGGGTGAACATCTCGACCATCGAGGATCCCGTCGAGTACACAATGCCACGGGTCAACCAGACCCCGGTGAACCCGGCGGCCGGCATAGACTTCGCCACGGGCCTCCGAGCACTCCTCCGCCAGGATCCCGACATCATCATGGTGGGGGAGATCCGGGATCGCGAGACCGTCGAGATCGCCGTCCGCGCGGCGCTCGTCGGCCGCCTGCTCCTCTCCACCCTGCACACCAACGATGCCACCGTCGCCGTCCCGCGACTGCTCGACATGGGGGTCGAGCCATTCCTCCTCGCGTCCACGCTGTCGCTGGTGATGGCCCAGCGGCTCATCCGGCGGATCTGCACGAACTGCCGGGAGAGCATCCCCCCGGACACGCCAATCCTGCAGACCCTGCGGTCAAGGCCCGACTTCGATGCGACGATCCGCGTCCTGCAGGCAGGGGGGATGCTGGGCAAAACGGACGACCCGCTCGCAAGCCTCCGCCTCTTCCGGGGGAAGGGGTGTCCGCAATGCAGCGGCACGGGGTTCCGAGGCCGGCTGGGCGTCTTCGAGCTGTTCGAGATTGATGATCGGGCCCGCGGCATGATCATGGAGCGGCGGGACGCAGCAGCAATCCGGGCGGCGGCCATTGCGCGAGGGATGAAGACCATGTTCCAGGATGGCCTCGCCAAGGTGTTCCTCGGCGAGACCACCCTGGAAGAGGTGGCCCGAGTGGCCCTCTAGCGGCAAGGGCGACTTGGTTCCGGCGGGCCGGCTGCTCCCTCCTCGGGAGCGGGGAGTGTACCAGATGAACACGATGGACAGGCCGATGCATTCGCAGGCGGCTCCAAAGGTTCCCCGAGTCCTCGTCGTGGACGACGACCCGGCCAACCTCGAGATCCTGAGCGCCCTGATGC
>CAZRDA010000164.1:0-4633 GCA_964598715.1 uncultured bacterium
CGTGGTTCCCCCCATCGGCCCAGGGCCGCTGGGCCCCCCCTCCGCTACGGGGGCCGTGGGGCGGCATCCGGCGCCACCCGGACCCTCTGTTACACGATTTATCTCGTTTGTATTAGGCAGCCTTGGGCTGCATGGGCGCGCACGTCGCCGGTCCGGAACGCCGCGGGTGCGAAGGGGGCCGGCGATTCAGCGCACGGTGTAGGTCCGCTCAACGGAGAAGGGCTGGCCGGCGGGGTCGGGGGACCGTCCCTTGAGCGTGAGGGTGTAGGTGCCGGCGGGCGGGTTGCCACCCGGGATCGCCTCGGGTGGGAGGGTGATCGCCTCTCGCTGGTTGGCCTCCAGGTGGCCCTCCAGGAAGACCTGGTAGAGAATCCCGCTCGGGCCCCGGATCTCGGCACCCTCGAGGGCGACGGGGCGGTCCAGGGCGAAGACGAATCGGAGACCACCTGCGGCCCGGCCGCCGACTGGCTCCCGCTCCCAGCGCGCTTCGCGAATCGCCGGCGTGGGGGGGGAGATCGGGGCGGCTCCCGCCGGTCGCGTCGCAATGGACGGCAGGGCCCGGCCTCCCTCCGCCCCCTGCTCCGGCGTGGGGCGGTAGTGGGGGAGGGCCTCGGGCAGCCAGCCCCGGATGCTCTCGATCCGCCGGCCGGGGCCCGGGTGAGTCGAGAGGAACTCCGGCGTTCGCTGCCGGCCTTCTTTCTTCTGCATGCGCTCCCAGAGGCCGAGGGCGGCGTTCGGGTCGTAGCCGGCCTTGGCCATGAGAATGAGACCGATCTGATCGGCCTCCGCCTCCTGCGTCCGCCCCCAGGGGAGCAGGACCCCGACCGTCGCCCCGAGCCCATAGGCCTGGAGCACGCCGTTGGTCACCCCGGGGTCGCTCCCCGCCATCCCGATCTGGATCGCGGCGGCCCCGAGCTGCGCCAGCATGCCCTGGCTGAGCCGCTCTGCCCCATGCCGGGCCACCACGTGGGCCACCTCGTGGCTCAGGACCGCGGCTAACCCGGCCTCGGTCTCGGCCAGGGGGAAGAGGCCCGTATAGACCCCGACCTTCCCCCCGGGCAGCGCGAAGGCGTTGACCATCTTGTCGTCCTCGAAGACGGCGAACTCCCAGTCGGCCTGGATCCCGGAGGCAGCGGCGATGCGGCGCCCGACCCGCTCGACCACTCCGGTGAGGGCGGGGTTGGTCGAGCGCTTCCCCTTCTTGCCGACCGCCTCGAAGGCCTGGGCGCCGAGCCGCGCCTCGGTGGCGGGAGAGACGAAGATCAACTGGGAGCGTTGGGTCACGGGGGCGGTCGCGCAGGCGGCCGCCAGGCCCGCCAGGAGCGCAAGGACGGCCAGGCGCATGCTCCCCCTCTTGGCCAATCGCCGGATGATCGGCATAGGCATCCCGCTCCCCTCTTAGACGAGCCGCCGGGGTGAATTCATCTTAGGCCGAGGACGGCCGGGACGCAAGGGGGAGGACTTGCCTCCCCGATCCGGCTCGGGTATCGTGGAGCGTCTCCGGGCAGACGGGGAGGAGGTGCGGGATGGCGGACGCGGTGCGGATCCAACGGGACATCAAAGGGACGGTGAGCCACCTCGATCTGGTCCGGAAGCAGGGGGCCGTCCGGGTCCAGGCGGCCACCCCGGCCCGCCTGAGGAGGGCAATGGCGGGCGTGAGCCGGGCGGGCCTCACGTGGCGCCCGGCACCCGGCAAGTGGTCCATCCAGGAGCTCGTCTGCCACCTGGCCGACGTGGAGGTGGTGAACGGCTGGCGCTACCGGATGATCCTTGCCCAGTCGGGCTCGCCTCTCACCGCCTTCGACCAGGATCGCTGGGCGAGTGAGACGAACTATCGCCGGCAGGACCCGGGCCTCGCGCTCGAGACTTTCACCGCTCTCAGGCGCCGGCACCTGGCGCTGATCCGGGCGACCCCGCGGTCCGCCTGGTCCCGGTTCGGGATCCACGAGGAGCGGGGGCGGACCACGTTCCGCGCCTTCGTGGAGTGGATGGCAGCGCACGATCTGAACCACCTCGCCCAGGTCGCCCGGCTCCGCCGGCTCCTGGCCTCCCGCCGCCGCTCCCGGAAGCGCTGAGCCCGCGCCCGGATCGCCCCTCCCGGCACCCGGTCCCGGGTACGGGCGCCATCGCCCCCGCTGGCCACCTTGCGGGGCTTGCTCTCTCTTGTCACGACACTGCTGGCCGTGCCCCCCTTCTGGAACAGGTCCTGTTGGCGATGGGAGACGACGGGGCCGTGAGGGTCAGGGAGGCCCCCCTCACCCGGGATGAGCGGGCTGTACTTTTCCTTGTCGGCCGGCCGGGGGTGCCCTATGTTAGGAAATAGCCTCCCGTCTTGCCCTGCGGGACCGCCCCAGATTTCCACCGCGGCTGCCGGGACAGGCAGGGGGGTATTTGCCCCCGACCCAGAGGAGGTCCTCCCATGGCCATCGTGAAGCGGCTGAAGGAGTTGCTGGACAAGGAGAAGGTGGCCCACCGGGTCACGCCGCACGTCGAGGCGTTCACCGCCCAGGAGACCGCCGCCGCCGCGCGCATCTCGGGGAAGGCGCTGGCCAAGGTGGTGGTGGTGAAGCGGGGCGGCGCCTTCGTCCTGGCCGTGCTGCCCGCTGCGTGCAAGGTGAGCACGGAGCACCTCAAGGTGCTGCTCGGTACGCCAGAGGTGACCCTGGCCCGGGAAGCCGAGTTCGCCCCCCTTTTCCCGGACTGTGACGCGGGGGCCATGCCCCCCTTCGGCAGCCTCTACGGCCTCGAGACCCTCGTGGACCGGGAGGTGGCGGCGCTCCCGGAGATCGTCTTCCGGGCCGGGAGCCACCACGAGCTGGTCGCGATGGCCTATGCTGACTATGCGCGGTTAGTGAAACCCCGGGTGGGCGACTTCTGCGTTCACGATTAGAGAACTCGGAGGGTGGCCATGCAGGAGGCCATCGGGAAGGCTGCGGGGACGGTCTGGCAGTACCTGGAGGCCGCGGGAGCCCGCAGCGTCAGCAGGGTCCAGCGCGAGACGGGCCTGAGCCAGGCCCTCACCTACCTTGCCCTGGGCTGGCTGGCGCGGGAGGGCAAGCTCCACTTCGCGCAGGAGCGCCGGACGCTGATGGTCGGTCTCGCGGGCTAGCGCGCCGGGACGGCGGGGAGTTACCTCGGTGAGGGGCGGGGGTCACGGTCCGCGGCGCCGACTTCGCGCCGTGCGGCTCTCCGCTCACCGGACCCCCCGTTGCGGAGAGCGTTGACCGACGGACAATTCCCCTATTCTCCACTCTGCTGAATCAGTTTGGCCACCAGCCCCGTCCAGCCAGTCTGATGGCTGGCACCGAGGCCCGCCCCGTTGTCCCCGTGGAAGTATTCGTGAAAGAGCACCAGGTCCCGCCAGTGCGGATCGTTCTGGAACTTCTCCGTCCCGCCGTACGCCGGTCTCCGGCCATCAGGGCCGCGCAGGAAGATGCGCGTGAGGCGGCGGGAGATCTCCGCGGCGACCTCCCGCAAGGTCATCATCTGCCCGGACCCGGTGGGGCACTCCACCTTGTAGTCGCTCCCGAGGTAGTGATGGAATTTCTGGAGCGACTCGATCAGCAGGTAGTTCACGGGGAACCAGATCGGCCCGCGCCAGTTCGAGTTGCCGCCGAAGAGCCCGGTGCTCGACTCGGCCGGTTCGTAGTCCACCCGGTGCTCCATCCCGTTGACCGAGAGGCTGTACGGGTGATCCTTGTGAAACTGGGAGACCGCGCGGATGCCGTGCGGCGACAGGAACTCCTGCTCGTCGAGCATGAACCTGAGCACCCGGCGGAGCCGGTCGGGATCGAGGATAGACAGCAGCCGCCGCTCCCCGCGACCCGGGGTCCGCATGCACGCCAGATTTCGGGTCAAGTCGGGCCGGTTCTGGATGAACCACTCCAGGCGCCTCTTGAAGCCGGAGAGGCGGCCCACCAGTTTCGGCTCCAGGGTCTCAACGGCGAACAGGGGGATCAGGCCCACCATCGAGCGCACCTTGAGGCGAAAATGCTGGCCGTTCGGCAAGTGGAGGACGTCGTAGAAGAACCCGTCGGCTTCGTCCCACAGCTCGATGCCCTCCCCGCCGAAGTTACTCATGGCGTGGGCGATATAGATGAAGTGCTCCCAGAACTTGCTGGCCACGTCTTCGTACGCCGGGTCCTCCCGGGCCAGCTCCATCGCCATCGCGAGGAGGTTCAGGGTGTACATGGCCATCCAGGAGGTCCCATCTGACTGCTCGATGTGGCCGCCGGTGGGAAGCGGCGCGCTGCGGTCGAAGACGCCGATGTTGTCCAGCCCCAGGAAGCCCCCCTGGAAGATGTTCATTCCTTCGGAGTCCTTCCGGTTGACCCACCAGGTGAAGTTGAGCAGCAGTTTATGGAAGACGCGCTCGAGGAATTTCCGGTCGCCCCTGCCCCGGCGCTTCTGCTCGATCTTGTAGACCCGCCAGGCGGCCCAGGCGTGCACCGGCGGGTTGACGTCCCCGAAGGCCCACTCGTAGGCGGGGAGTTGCCCGTTCGGATGCATGTACCACTCGCGCAGCATCAGGATCAGTTGTTCCTTGGCGAAGTCGGGGTCCACGAGCGCCAGCGGGAGGCAGTGGAAGGCGAGGTCCCAGGCGGCGTACCAGGGGTACTCCCATTTGTCCGGC
>CAZRDA010000165.1:0-1520 GCA_964598715.1 uncultured bacterium
CTGGTGGGGACGCTGGACGGCCTGCTCCTCACCGGCGGGGAGGACGTGCACCCGTCATTCTATGGGGAGCCGGTCCAGGAGAAGTGCGGCGAGATTGACGAGAGCCGGGACCAGTTCGAGATCGGGCTCGTCAGGGTGGCGCTCGGGCAGGGCCTCCCGGTCCTGGGCATCTGCCGGGGGATGCAGGTTCTGAACGTGGCCTGCGGCGGGACCCTCTACCAGGATCTTGCCTATCGCCCGGAGACGGTCCCTCACCACACTGGCGAGCGGGAGGATCGGGCGCTGCGGATCCATCCCGTGCGGATCCTGCCCGGGACGCGCCTCCGGGAAATCCTGGGCATGGAGGAGACGTCGGTCACCTCCACGCACCACCAGGTGATCCGGCATATGGCGCCGGGATTCCGCCCGGCCGCCCAGGCCCCCGACGGCGTCCTGGAGGGAATGGAGAAGGCAGAAGACCCCCTCGCCCTGGCCGTCCAGTGGCACCCGGAGCGCCTCGCCCCCGCCGATGCGGCCCAGCTCAACCTGTTCCGCGCCCTCGTCGAGGCCGCGGCGAAGCGCTCCCGCCGCTGAGTCCCCCTGTCCCGCCTCGCTCCGCCTCCCCATTCTGGCTGTAGGAGGGACCCGCCGAGGAAGAGCCGGGTCCAGGACACACTCCAAAGCCGGGAGAGAAAAAACAAGGGCTGGGGACTCCGCTCAGGCAGTCCCCAGCCCGGGTAAGGAATTGAACGCCGCGTTAGTCGTCCCGCTCCCGATCGTGCTCCCGATCGCGGGTGTGCCGGTGGCTGGCTTTCCCGTTCCAAGTGGTGGTCCCACTGTCGTCGCCGATGGTGAGGGCCACCGTCACCGGGGCCGACGTCCGACCGTGACGCTTCCACAACGACGGCTCACCGTCCCGATGATCCCGTCGGCGATGATCCCCTCGCCGCACCTCCTCACCCTTCGCCTGGAACGTGTAGCTGCCGCCATCCTGGGACCGGATGCTCGCCTTGACTCTCACGCCGTTGATAACCCCCTCATACTTGAACCGCCCTCTCCTGTCCTGCCTGAAGGAGCCGGCCGGGATGGTGACGGACGCGGTCCCCACCTGGATGGTCACGTCATCCTTGTCCAGCTTTATGCCGTCGCTTTTGGCACCAAGTTTAAAGTGGGCCTTGAAGGCGACTTCGAAGTCGTCATCGTCGTTGTCCAGGTCGAACTCCCGCAGGCTGAAGGTGGCGAAAGGCACCACGACCACAGCCGGGGGGTCCGGCGTCGGGGGAACCTGGGGCTCCGGCGGAGCCGGGGGGGCTGGCTCCTGATCCAGGATCTTTGCCACGAAGGCGTCGGCTGCGCCGCCGAAGACTGGTTGGAAGGCACTCATGGTCGGGAAGTCGGGCGAATCGGTCGTCCCCGTCACGTAGGCGTTCCCGGAGCCGCCCACGGCGATGCCGAAGCCAAACTCAGCGCCCCCGCCGCCGAGGTACGTGGAGTACACGAGGGCCGAGCCCCCGGCATTGACCTTCGCCACGAACGCGTCG
>CAZRDA010000165.1:1620-4605 GCA_964598715.1 uncultured bacterium
CGTGGAGTACACGAGGGCCGAGCCCCCGGCATTGACCTTCGCCACGAACGCGTCGAAGTCGCCACCGGGGACTGACTGGAAAGGAATAGCCACCGGGAAGTCGGTCGAATTGGTTCCCCCCGTCACGTAGGCGTTCCCGGAGGCGTCCACGGCGATGCCGCGGCCGACGTCAATGCCACTGCCCCCGAGATACGTGGAGTACACGAGGGCCGAGCCCCCGGTATTGATCTTCGCCACGAACGCGTCGCGGGGGCCCCCAATTGCCCCTTGGAGGGGAGTCGCGGGGGGAAAGTTAGCCGAGAATGTATCCCCGGTCACGTAGGCGTTCCCGGAGCCGTCCACGGCGATGGCCCTGCCCTCGTCATAGCCCCCCCCGCCGAGATACGTGGAGTACACGAGGGCCGAGACCCCGGCATTGAATTCGATTTTCGCGACGAACGCGTCGTAGCTGCCCCCGTTTTCCCCTTGGATGGGGGTCGCGGTGATGGGGAAGGGCGAGGTACCCGCTGAGAATGTCTTCCCCGTCACGTAGGCATTGCCGAAGCCGTCCACGGCGATGGCGTTGCCGTCGTCAGTGTCCGCCCCGCCGAGGAACGTGGAGTAGACGAGCGCTGACCCAGTCGCGTTGAGCTTCGCCACGAAGACGTCGCCGACCGTACCACTCATCACCGACTGGAAGGCGTTCAGGGTGGGGAAGTCAGAGGACAAGGTGCGGCCCGTCACGTAGATGTTGCCGGAGCTATCCAGGGCGATGCCCATGCCGGTGTCAGCAAGACTCCCGCCGAGGTAGGCGGTGTAAAGTAGTGCCCCGCTCGGTCCGAGCTTGGCCACGAATGCATCGGTGACACCGCCACCAAAAGTCGGTGACGTCCCACCCGCCGGCGCCGGGAAATCGGTCGAATCGCTCTGGCCCGTCACATAGACGTTGCCGGAGCCGTCCACGGCGATGGAGTTGCCCTGCTCACTGACGCCGCTCCCACCGAGGTAGGTGGAGTAGCTCAGGAACGGGTCGATCACGAGCGGGCGGCTCGCATCATAGGCAGCCACGTGAAACGCAATCTGATCTCTGCCTTTGAGCAAGTAGCCGCCCGAAACCTCCTGCCGGGCGCCATTCACCTCCTGGTAGATGACGGGCTTGCGCTGGCGGACTTCGCCGCGGGCGGTCTGGAGGACGAGGTCGCCCCGGGCATCCACTTGGAGGCTGTTGGCTCCCTCAAAGGCGACCCGGATCACCCCGGGATCAGCCCCGGGGGCGAGGACGAAGTCGTATTCGAGCCCTCCCTGGCTGCCGTAGTACACGAGGCTCACGCCGGGATAAACATTCCGGTACTCAACCTTCGCATAGGTGGGAATGCCCGTGCGCCAGGCCTTGGGGTCGTTGCCGATGAAGTAGTGGGCCGTGCCGGGCAACTTCTCTAGCCCTGCCACCTGTGGGGCAGGGCTGGCGCCGATGAGCTTCATGCGCAAGACATCTGGGCGGTTCGCCTGGCCCTGGCGCAGGACGAGCACGGCCTCGGTCCCGGTCAGGTACAGGGTGTACCCGCTGCCGCGGGCCAGGAAATTCACCTCGGGATGGCTCTGGCCCCTGTTGGCTTCAAACCTCAGGGGAAGCTTGCCGAAATTTGCCAAGATTTCTTGCTTCGCGGCCTCAGGCATCTGCCCGGAGGTTTGCCCGGTCGTCAGTGCCTGGCTCGCCGCGGGATGCACGACTGCGAAGGCGAGCAGCAGAGCCACCCCGGCTTCGCGGATCCTGGCGGCCATTCTCGTGATGTCCATCCCTGCCTCCTTCCGTTGGCCCACTCCCGCCCCCGGCCGGGTCAGGGCCGGCGCGGACGGGGCGACCGCGACACAGGGAAAGCATCAACTGTGCCATGAGGTGACGCAGGGGGAGGCAGTCAGGGGAGATGCCCGGAGTGGCCCGCGGGCAAGCGGTTAGGCATGGACAAAATCTGGCACTGGATCGCGGCTGCCGGAAACCACTCACGGCTGCCGGTTGCTCCGTCGCACTTGACGGGATTCGTCCACCCCGAGTGGCCGGCCAAATGGCGGGTCGACACCGGCGGGAGACTCACCGGGATCGTGACCACACCGGAGTCCGACGTTCCGCTACGGGTCACGCGATCTGGCGGGCCAGCGCCTGAATCCGATCCATCCACGCCTTGAGGGCAGGCGCATACGATCGCGGCACGCATTCGCCGCAGATCTCGTTGGCGAGGGCCGCCATGGACCGCAGCGTGCCCTCCAGCCTGGGCGACCCTTTGGGCGCGTCCGCCAGGAATGCCAGCAGGTCGCTGAGTTCCCGGAGAGCGGCGCACAGGCTCGCGAGAATGGACTCCAGGACCTGCTCGTCGGGGGTCTGTTGCGGGCGATACAGAAGGTCGTGGATCGTCTGGAGTTCTCCGGCGAAGACCGCGGTCGCGCTCTCGACCCTGCTGAGAATTCGCTCCCGACGCGCGCCCGCCTCGGCGGACATCCCCGCGATCCCCTGGAGCTCGGACAGCACGAGGTGGAGATTCATCCGGATCCGACCGAGGCGATCCTCGAAGGTGATCCGATGGATCTCCTCGGTCAGCTCTTCCTGGTGCCGTGACACCAACTTCGAGATCACGATGCCAAAGATCAGCAGCGCGGCGGCGCCCTCGACGATCGCCAGGACGCGCACCGGCCCCACCGGGACGACATCGCCGTAGCCGATGGAGAGGGCCGTGACGAAACTGAAGTAGAGCGCGGTCACGAATCCCTCCCAGGTCGCCTGCACGAACGCCTCACCAGCCCGCAGGCCGTACCCCTGCCAGGTCCCGGCGACCCAGTAGATGAGGCCGAACCCGACGACCATCCACACCCAGAGCAAGAGGAGGTACCCCATCGGGCGGTCGCCCAGGGCCTCGATCGGGGCGATCCATCCCTTGCGGCGGGAGGCGTCGGCGGGTTTCTCTGGACCCGGTCGGCCGGCGGGGAGAGGTTCGGCCACTGCCTGTCCCTCCA
>CAZRDA010000166.1:0-4596 GCA_964598715.1 uncultured bacterium
TTGGAGAGCTCGTTTGCCGTGACGACGTCAGGCCGGCCATCCGCGTTGAGGTCTGCGACCGCCACCGAGTGGGGGCTCCGACCCGTGGCGAACTTCCGCCCCGGGTAGAGGGGTCCCTCCACGGGTCTCAGAACGATATCGCCGACTTCGGTGGTGCCGTTCACCACCGCGGCGGCCACGGCGGACAGACCCCGCACCGATATGCCCCCCACCACTGCGTTGGCCAGCACCCGGATGGAGGGGGGACAGGCCCGCACGTCCGCCACCGTGAACCGCCCTTGCGCGTCGGTCAGGCCTGTCCGATCCCCCTGCCCCGCGACCCGCACCTGGGCACCCTGGACCGGGCTCCCCTGCTGATCGAGCGTGCGGCCCACCACCGTCGTGGTCTCCCCCAGCAGCGGGTCGCACCGGACGGGCACCTCGACTAGGGCGGCGGCCACCTTCGTGGGATCGGCCGTGAGGACCGCCTCGATGCGGAGGGGTTGGACCGGGGGTGGGGCCGTGGGGGCGGTGTAGATCCCGTCGGCCGTGATGGTGCCCAGCGTGGAGGTGCCCCCCACGGTCCCGTTGACCCGCCAGGTCACCGCGTCGGTCGAGGCCCCGTCCAGGGTGGCCTGGAAGTCAAAGGCCCCCCCGAGGGGCACCGTCGCCCGGTCGGGGACCACGGCGAGCCTCTGGAGGATCGTGAAGGGCTCGGGGGAGGTGGCGGACCCGACGAGGGGGACCGTGACCCTGATCAGGCCGGTCGTGGCGCCCGCCGGGACCGTGGTCGTGAGGCGGATTCCCGTTGCCGCCGTGACCGTGGCCGCTGTCTCGTTGAAGGTAACCTCGTTGTTCCCCGGTGTGGGGCTGAACCCCTTGCCGAAGATCTGCACTGTGGTCCCAACGGTCCCCGTGTTCGGACTTACCAGCGTGATGGCAACAGCTGTAGCGGGGTCCGCGGTGAACCGCTTGATCTGGGTGATATTCCCGACGGCATCGTACAAGTACTCCGCCGCATTCCCCTGCTGATCCACCACCCCGGTGAGGCGGCCCAGCTCGTCGTACACATAGCGGACCTCTTGGGCGAGGGGAACAAGGGGGAAGGAGAGCAGGAGAGTGAGGACAACCAGACTCCCCACCCCACAGTGCCCACGGGATGCCCTGTTGAGCCTCGATCGCCCGTTTCCCACAGCTCGGTGCTCCCCTGCCCTGCCCGCCGCTTCAGGATGGCTGCCGCTATTCAGCTTTCCCACCGTTTTCTCACCGAAAGGTACCTGGTACCCGCCATCGCCGCCGTGGCTTGAGGCATTTACCACCGAAAGATGCGAGGCGGCCTTTTCGGCAGCTTTTGCACCAGGCCGCGTAACGGATTGAGGTATCGAGAATTGGGATTGAGGGCGGTCAACTTGTGTAGCCATTGCTCCGCCCGCTCGCGGTTCCGCAGACCGACCGCGACGTACCCCGAATGGGCGTACAGCCGCTCTCGCAGACTGTCATCCAGTCCAGCCTCATCGAGTTCCCGAAGGACTGGCTCCGCCTCCTGGTAGCGGCCCGCCAGTGCGAGGGCCTTCGCGAAGGCAATGTGGACCAACCCATTCCCCCGCAGCTCGCGGTATGCCTGTTCGGCCACGACCAGTCCCCGCTCGCGTTGCCCGGTTTCCAAATAGGAATCCGCCATCCGGGCGAGGGATTCTCGGGAGCCGGCCCATTCCTCTGCGGGCCGGTCTGCGATCGCCTCAAACTGCTCCAGGGCCTTGGCGTACTCATCCCGCCGGTGGTAGATATTGCCAAGCCACACGCGCGTGGCCGCCCAGAGGCCAGGCTGCTTCGCCCGGTCCAGCGCCGTCGTCCTCAACAATTCGTATGCCTCATCGAACTCCCCGACCGCGCATAGGGCTAGCCCCAAGAAACACATGACCCCGGCCCTAACTCCGGCATCCGTCTCTGGCACCTGGGCCAGCGCTTTCCTCAGAACCGGGATGCTCTCCCTCCAGCGGTCCAGAGAAAAGAGTGCCTTGCCCCGGACCACCTCGAGATCGAGGAGGACACGTCGGTTCTCCGGCCCCGCGGGGATAGGCACCTGAGCCGCCCGCTCCACGCAGGCGAGGGCTGTGGCATGGTCTTCCCGCTCGTATTCGAGAACAGCCAGTTCAAGAAGAGAGTAGACGAGCTCTTCTCGGTCCTGGTCTGAAGCGGGTTCGCCAAATTGCTCGATGGCACGCCGGAACTCCCTCCGAGCGCCCTCGCTATCGCCCATCTTCCGGAGGCCGACCGCGATCTGGTAATGGAGGTACAGACGCTGGCCTGGGGACGGGTCGAGCGTCAACGCGTGCCTGAACTGCTCGTTGGCGCCTCCCAGGTCTCCCAGATTCGCCAGAGCATTCCCGAGGTACAAATGCGTCAGGACGCGGTACTCAGCGGCGACGCCGCGACTCAGCGCCTCAAGGCACAAGAGCCGGGCTTGGTCGTACTCGCCCCGCTCGTAGGCTCCGATGGCGTCCTCCAGGATCATGCGCTCTCTCCCCATTGGACCCGGCAATCGAAGTCAGTCAAGGCCATCACTTTCGCCGGCCAAGGTCCACCTCGTCAGGCGTTCTGCTGTCATCAAATCCCACAGGAAAGTCGAAAGTCCCGGTCGGCAGCAACGTCATTCGCCCTTCGCTCTCCTCCCGACACCGGTGGATATCCCCGCCGGGTCTTGATGCGCACCGGAGCACTTCCTCCGGGACGGGGAGGACAACGAATGGAACGCGCGCGAGAGCCCTAACTATCACCGTCAACGCCCGAAGAAGCAGATTCGCCGCTCTCGCTGCCTTGGAGGTTGATGGTGCGACGGGCGTTTCAGTGCCCGGTGTCCCGGGCATATGAGTCCCACCTTGCTGGGGGGTCGGCGGCATTCCTTCGATCCTAGGGGGTATTTTGGGATAGCGAACCGTCCTGTCGATCGGCGGCCTGTCCGGCGTTACCTTCGGCCGACCTCCCGGATCAGGTCCCCTTCTGCCCGGAGCGGTGGTGTCGAGTAAGCCGGACGGATCAGTGAGGTTCGTTGGGTTGTTGCGGACATAGGCGTAGGCATTCAATCCCTCGGAAACACCTCTGAGCGGATCTTCGCTGATAAAGCGGGCCAGGGCAGAGTGATAGTACCGGGCACGGTAGTAATACAACCCGGTCTCGTCGCGATCCCGGCCCGTAAACTGGAAGGGATTGCCACCGGTGGTGCCAGAAGCCTCCGCCCCCCCGAAGGGCTCGAATGAGTAGCTGCCGATTACAGCTCCCTGGACATCCGTCAAGGCTGTCGGGCTGCCGAGCCCATCCGCCAGGAATTGCACCTGCGACGAGCCATCGTCTTGTACGAGCAGCTCGTCCACTGCCAAGGTGCGGAGGTAGCGAAGCTCCGCGCCCCCAGTAATGACCCGGATCGCATTCGGGCCATTATACTGGTACGCAGTAGTCTGCCCGTTGAGGGTTTTTTGCGCTCTGCGTCCCAACGCATCATATGCAAAGCTCGCTGCAAGCTCAGGGGTAGAAAGACTACTATGGAGACGACCACGGCCGTCCCAGGTCAGGGTTGTGGTTGTTGTTCCCTCGCCAATCGCAATGAGATCGCCATTGGGATCGAAGTCCAAGCTCTTCGATCCGAAGCTCACTTGGCGATTGGCAGGATCATACGATGCCGTGGCGACTGGTTGGGGGAGCAGCGTCCGGGCGAACGAGCCGCCCACAGCGGTCCGGTTGTCGGCAGGGTCGTACTGGTAGGTGATGTCCCCGAGAGGGGCAGCGGTATTCCGGTAAATAAGGGCGGTCAAGCGGGAGGCCGGGTCGTACTGGTACGTGGTGCTCACGCCATTCGGTAACGTGAGGAGCGTCCGGCGGCCCGAGGCGTCATAATCGATGGTCACGGGATTCAGGGGAGACTGGATGATGCTCCGGAGGCGGGAGTTCGCGTCGTACGCGTAGGTCACGGGGGGCTGGCCGCCCACGGTCATCTGGGTGCGGCGCCCCAGGAAGTCGTACTGGTAGGCCACGGTGCCGAGGGCGGTGGTCTCGGCGAGGAGGCGGTCCAGGGGATCGTGCTCTAGAATGATGGGCCGGTGGGGGTCGGCGGTGTCGTCGGCCAGGATGAGACGGCCGGCCGCGTCGTAGGCGAACGTGGCAACGGCCCCGTCCGCATAGCTCGCGCGCGTACGGCGGTTTGGGGGATCGTAGACAAACGTGCTCGTCTGGAGCTTCCGGTCGGTGGCGCTAACGAGGTTGCCGTTGCCATCGTACGTGAACGTCTCCGCTCGCCCCGCGGGGTCGATCCGGCGACTCAGCCGGTCCATGTTGTCATAGTCGTGGGCGGTGGTGTTCCCCCGGGCATCCGTCACCGTGAGGAGGTTACCGTTCGGGTCGTAGGTGAACGCGGTGGTCCGGCCGAGTGCGTCAACGATGGTCAAAAGCCTGTTAAAGGGATCGTAGGCAAACTGGGTCGGAAACCCCCGAGGGTCGGTCTGGGTGATGAGGCGGGAGACCAGGTCGTAGTCCCGGATGGTCGTATTGCCGAGGGGGTCGGTGATGCTCACGAGATCCCCCTGGGCATCGTAGCTGAATGTGGTCGTGTTCCCCAGGGGATCT
>CAZRDA010000167.1:0-4586 GCA_964598715.1 uncultured bacterium
CCCGCCCGCTCCCCCTCGGCCGGGCGCGGCTACCGGCTATCATCTTCGCCGTCTCAGTCCTGACCGCGGCGTTCCTGCTCCCTCTCACCGTCCTGGCGATCCAGGCAGCCCGGATGCGGCCGGTGGCCCTCGCCGCCTTCCTGTGGGCCCAGGCCCCCTACTTTTTCAACAGCCTCTGGACCGCCACGGGCGGGGCCACGACCGCCCTTCTCCTCGCCCTCCTGATCGCCTGGCTCCAGGAGCGCCGCGGGACGGCTTTCGGCCTCTCCACCCTTTGCCAGGTGGGCTACGCCATCCCAGGGACCGTCCTCGGCCTCGGGATGGTTGCGTTTTTCAGTGGAATCTTCCCCTGGCTCTACGCCAGCGCGGCCATCGTCATGGCCGGCTACCTGGTCCTCTTCCTGACGCCGGCGCTCCAGGCGGTGAAGGCGGCGCTCGCCCAGCTGCCGATCTCGCTGGAGGAGGCGGCCCGGTCGCTCGGGCGGGGGAGCCTGGCCACCCTTCGGGAGGTGACCTTTCCCCTGCTCCGGCCCGGCCTCCTCTCGGGCTGGCTCCTGGTGTTCATCCTGTGCATGCGCGAGTTAGCCGCCACCCTGATCCTCCGGCCGCCCGGGTTCGACACCCTTCCGGTCCGGGTCTGGATCCGGACGATGGACGTGGGCCCGGAGCCGGGGGCGGCCGCCCTCGCCCTCGCGCTCGTCGCGAGCATCGCGCTCCCCTGGCTCGGCATCATGCTGGCGGGGCGCCGGCTGATCACTCTGCCCTGAGATGGACGGCCCCGTTGCAAGGCCGCTTCCCCCGTGCTACTGATGAGCCGCCCCGCCCCCCGAGGCGGGGGGAGGCACCGTGAGCGTCATCCGGCTCGACCAGGTCACCAAGCGCTACCGCCCCGAGGACCTGCCTGCCGTTGACAGGTTGACCCTGGAGGTGGAGCACGGGGAGATCCTCGCGCTGCTCGGCCCGAGCGGCTGCGGCAAGACCACCACCCTCCGCCTCATCGCCGGCTTCGAGCGCGCCGAGACCGGCAAGATCGAGATCGCCGGGAAACTCGTCGCCGACGGGCCCTGGGGGCTCGTGCCGGAGCAGCGGGGGGTGGGGATGGTCTTCCAGGACTACGCCCTCTTCCCGCACCTGACGGTGGAGGCGAACATCGGCTTCGGCCTCCTGAACGCGGAACCGAAGGCCAAGGCGGAGCGGGTCCAGGAGGTGCTCACCGTGGTCGGTCTCACGCGGCTGGCCGACCGCTTCCCCCACGAACTCTCGGGAGGGCAGCAGCAGCGGGTGGCGCTCGGCCGGGCGTTAGCCCCCCGGCCGGCCGTCCTCCTCCTGGACGAACCCCTCAGCAACCTGGACGCCGACATGCGAGCCCAGGTCCGGCACGACCTCCACGTGATCCTGCGCCAGACGGGGAGCACCACCCTGTTCGTGACGCACGACCAGGAGGAGGCCTTCATGATCGCCGACCGGGTCGGGGTGCTGAACCGGGGGCACCTGGAGCAACTCGACCGCCCCGAGGAGATCTACCATCTGCCCGCGACCCGGTTCGTGGCCCGGTTCGTGGGGAAGGCCGATTTCCTCCCAGGAACGGTGACGGAGGACGGGATCGTCACGGAGATCGGGGTCCTGCCCAACCGGCCGGGGTTCCCCGTGGGAACGAAGGTGGAAGTCATGATCCGCCCCGATGACATTGACCTCATCCCCGACGTCGAGGGGAACGCCATCGTCGCCTCCCGCCAGTTCCGGGGCGCCGATAACCTCTTCAGCGTCAGCCTGCCCTCCGGCACGATGCTCCACAGCAACCAGGCCTCCACCCTGTTCCTGGAGCCCCGCTCCCGCGTCAGGGTGGTCGCCCTCCCCACCCACATCGTGGCCTTTCCCGCCATCACCCCCTGGATCTAATACAAACGACAGAACGAAGTGACAACGTCCGGGTCCTGTCGCCGGCGCCGCCCCGGCCCCCGGCCCCCGTGGGGAACCCTCCCGTGGTTCCCCCCATCGGCCAAAGACCGATGGGCCCCCCCTCCGCTACGGGGGCCGTGGGGCGGCATCCGGCGCCACCCGGACGCTGTGTCAAACCGCGTACGCCTACGGCCGCCCTTCTGCCGCCGCCCGCCCGGGCTGGCCGCGACGTAGCCCTTTCCTCGCATCGGGCGGAGGAGCGGCCGGCCCGGGGAAAGGGCGGCGGGGCCGGCGCCAGGACCCGGACCCGCTTGTGGCGCAGCGGCCCTACTCGCCGGGGAATTCGATCTGGGGGGGGATGGGAATGTTGCGGAGGACCTGGCCGGCGCCGCCGAGCGGCGGGAGCGCCTGGCCGTCGAGGCTCAGTTGGACACCGCCCGCGTTGCCGACCGTCAGGAGGAAGCCCTCCTGTGCTCGCCACTGGATGGTGTCCCCCGGCTGGAGCAGGACGTCCCGGACCTCCCGACCGTCAATGGTCACGGCAATCCAGGTCAGGTCGGTGGCCTGGACCCGGAGGAGGTGCCCCTCGGCGGCCGAGGTCAGGAGACCCGAAGCCCCCTGGGTGGGGGCCGGGAGGGCGGCAGCCTCCTCCGAGGGACTGATCTCGGCCGGGGGGAGGCCGGGCGCGGTCGGCGCGGACCTGCCCCCTTGCGTGTAGAGGGAGTACCCGATGATCAGGACCGGCACGAGGGCGATCGCGAAAAGGGCGCCGGGGAGGAACCGGCGCAGCGAGACCGGGATCGGCTCCTTGAGACCGAGGCCGGCTGTCCCCGCTGCCTGCGCGTGGCTGATCTGCCTCGAGAACTGGGCCCGCAGCGCGGTCGTGTCCAGGCCCAGGAAGGCGGCGTACTCGAGGAGAAAGCGGACGACGTACCACTCATCAGGGAGGAACCGGTAGTCGTCCTCCTCCATCGCCTGGAGGAAGATCGGCTTGATCCGGGTGGCTTGGGCAGCCTCCTCCCGCGTGAGCCCCTTCGCCTCCCGGCGCTCCCGCAGGATCGTTCCAACTGTCATTCGCCCTTCCATCCCGTGATCCCAACCTCAGGCCGGACGCGCCTTTACAACCAACACCGGGGCCTCCGACTGCTCCGCCACCCCCCGGCTTACGCTCCCCAGGAGGAGGCTCCCAAGCCCCGTCCTCCCGCGCGACCCGACCACGACCAGATTGTACACCCCTTCCCGCGCCTCTTGCATGATCTGTTCCACCGGCTCCCCCACGCGCACCTTCCGGCCCACCTTGAGTCCCTCCTGACGGAGGGCCTTCTGCGCGGCCCGCACCGCCGCCACGGAGGGAGGGTCCTCCGCGCCGAACTGGCGCTCGATGTCCCGCAGCTCCTCCTCATGCAGCCGCTCGTAGTGCCGGAGGTGCTGGTCCACTTCCGGCAGAACGTGCAGGACCGTCCCCTCAGGCCGGAGCGGCTTCAGGAGCCGGGCTGCGGCCACCGCCGCCTGCAAAGCCAGGTCCGACCCATCCACGCAAAAGAGGACTCGCATGGGCCCCCCTACCAGAAGCGCAGCCAGAGCTTGACCGCCAGCCCCAGGTTGCAGATGACGAGGGCCACGAGCGTGGGCGGGATGGCGAGGCCCATCCAGCGCCCCCACCCGATCCGGACCCCCTTCTTCTCCATGGAGGCGTAGGCCACGACGTTGGCCGAGGCCCCGATCGGGGTCCCGTTCCCCCCGATGTCCGCCCCCAGCGAGACCGCCCAGACCATCATGGCCAGCGCCGGGACCCCGGGCTGCTCCGCGATCGCCTTGATAACATACGCCATGCTGAGGGCGAACGGGACGTTGTCCACGATGGCGGAGGCGACGGCGGAGAACCACATGAGGGTGGAGATCAGGGCCAGGAACTGCCCCCGGAAGAGGTCGGCGCCGGCGTGGGCGAGGGCGCTGATGGCCCCCGTCTTCTCCAGCCCTCCCACCACGATGAAGAGGCCGATGAAGAAGAGGAGAACCTCGTAATCCACTTTCCGGAGAATCGCCTCGGTCCTGTGCCCCCCGGCGAAGAGGACCACGAAGGCGGGAATGAGGGGGGCCAGGGCGGCCGTGAGGGGGAGCCCCAGTGCCTCCACCGGCTTGTGGATCACCAGGAAGAAGACCGCCACGAGAAAGGCGACGAGACCCCACCGGAAGAGACGGGGGTCCCGGATGGCGGCGGCCGGGTCGAGCCGTGCGAGGCCCTCCCGGTCCACGTCCGTGGAGAGGACCAGGCGCTTGCGGCTCGCCCAGTAGGAGGTGGCGACGGCCGCGCCGGCCGCCGCGACCGCCGTCGGGCCATTATGGATCACGAAGTCATTAAAGGAGAAGCCCAGCATCAACCCCAGGATCACATTGGGCGGGTCCCCGACGAGCGTTGCCGCGCCGCCGATATTCGCCAGGACGACCTCCGCCACCACCACCGGGACCGGATCGAATTTCAGGAGGCGCGCTAACTCGTAGGTCAGGGTGGCGAAGAAGAGCATTACCGTGATGCTGTCCATGAAGGCGGACAGAAACCCCGAGACCAGGGGAAAGACCACGAAGATCCGGTAGGGGTTGTAGTCGAGCCTCCGGGCGACCCACAGGGCGGTGAAGGCGAAGAACCCCCCCTCGGACAGGATGGTGACGAGGATGAACATCCCGAA
>CAZRDA010000168.1:0-4570 GCA_964598715.1 uncultured bacterium
GCTCGAAGAGGACCCGCGGGAACATGAAGCGGGTAAAGGCCAAGAGCACCGTCCCCAGGTAGACCAGGACCGCCCCCCAGCCGGCCGCGGTGAAGAGGTCCCGCCGGGTCCAGATGGTGTTCGGGCTATCCTCGGGGGGATCCTGGATGGGCTCCCGCTCCCGGACCGGTGCTCCCTGGGCCATGCGCGCTCCCTTCGCGGGTCCCACGGCAGCCCGCGGCCACCCCGCCGCGCCAGGGACCACCCCTCAGTGCCTCTGTCGCGGACCCCCGACTGGCCGGGGTGAGCCCCGGGGGATGAAACTGCCTGGACGATGTCCTCGGGATGGGCCGGATGACCGAGCGGGCAATGCCCCGCCCGCCCGAAAACCAGCCAATGTCTTAGTCCGAACCCCCGCGATGTGTCAAGGCCAAAAGGTCGGACGGCCTGGCGGAGGGCGCGAAGCGCGCCGCGACGCGTCCGGCGCCATCCTTGATTTGCCCCGGGGGCTCAGGTACCCTAGCGCGGGATGGGAACAACCCAGTGCTACGTTGTCCAGGGGAGCGGGACCTTGCTGGTGGACCCGCCGGAGGAGACGCTCCGGCCTGCCATCCCGAGCCCCAACGACTTCGTCTGGATGGACGTGGAGGGGCCCGGCGAGGCGGACTACGCCCGCCTGAAGAGCCTCTACGGCTTCCACGACCTGGCCCTGGAGGACTGCACGAACCCCGAGACGCGGACGAAGCTGGAGACCTACGACGGGTACGTCTTCCTGGTCTGCCGGGGCGTCCACCGCACCCCCGGGGAGGAGGCGGTGGAAACGCTCCCCCTCTTCTGCTTCCTGGGAGAGACCTACCTCGTCACCCTCCACCCGCAGCCCCTCCCATCCATCGCCGCCGTCAGCGACCGCCTCCGGAAGAACCCCCGCCTGTTGCCCGAGGGTCCGGACCGGGTCCTCCACCTCCTGATTGACCACCTGGTGGATCATTACTTCCCTCTGCTCGACGGCATTGACGAGCGGCTGGACCGGATCGAGGATCAGTTCTTCCACGAGACCTCCCGGCAGGCGCTCCCGCTCATCTTCCGCACCAAGAAGGAGGTCTTGGCCCTCCGGCGCAGCGCCGGGCCGCTCCGGGACATCCTGGGGATCCTCGCGAACCGCGGAATCCCCCACCTCCGCCCGGGGACCCAGCTCTACTTCCGCGACGTCCACGACCACACCCTCCGGATCGCCGAGACCCTGGACGGCTCCCGAGACATGCTGACGAGCATGCTGGAGTCCTACCTCACCGAGGTCTCCAACCGCCTCAACGAGGTCATGAAGCGGCTGACCATCGTGGCCACGATCCTGCTCCCCCTGACCTTCCTCACGGGCCTCTTCGGCATGAACTTCGAGCAGGTCCCGCTCGCGGGCGCGATCGGTGGGTTCTGGCTCGTCACCGGGGGGATGGGGCTCCTGGCGGTCGTCATGGCGCTGTACTTCAAGTGGAAGGACTGGTGGTAGACGCCCCTCTCACTGGGCGGCCCGCCGGAGGGTGACCCGCACCTCCACGCTTGTTGCCTGGCCGTCTGCCAGGCGCAGGCGCTCCGGGAAGAGGGCCAGGGGTGTCGCCCTCTTGAAGGACTCCCGGGCCCCGGTCACATCCACGGGCTCCGTCTGGACCGCCTGGAGGTTGGCCATGGCCGACTCCGGCCCGAGGACCTCCACGGTCGCTGGGGCCACGGTGACGGCCGCCACCGCAAAGCCGCGGGCCGGCTCCCCCCTCAGGCGCGCGCGGACCAGGACCTGAAGCCGTCGGACTCCTTCCAGCGTCAGCCGAAGGACGGCCGGCTCGGTCCCCAGCACCTCCACCCCGGCCGGCACATCCACGTCCCCCCGGCTGACGGCGACGAAGTTGTTCCCCCGTTCCGTGGCTCCCAGATCCACGGTCGCCCGGATGGTTTCCCGGTTCAGGGCGCTCAGCGCCGCCCGGCTGCCCCGCAGTCGCACCTCCAGGGCCGTGGGCGGCCGGCCGCCGAGGACGAGGGACTGCGGGACGTCCCGGTACTCGATCGGGATCCGGAGGGCCATCTCGAACTTCTGCGCTCCCCCGAGGTACACCCAGAGGGCCGTCACCACCGCCACCGCTCCCACCTTGAGGGGCCAGCGCCGCAAGAGCAGAGCCCCCCAGGAGGAGGGCAGCGGCACCCGGCCCTCGGCCCGCCCCATGAGGACGCGCAGGCGCTCCGCCGCCTCCTCCCGGCTGAGCCCTGACCGGAAGGTCCCATCGGTCATGAGGGTGACCTCCCCGCGCTCCTCGGAGACGACCAGGCAGACCGCATCCGTCTCCTCGGTCAGCCCGAGGCCGGCCCGGTGGCGGGACCCGAACTGCGGGGGGAGATCCTCGCGTCGCGACAGGGGAAGCATGCAGCTCGCGTGGGTGACCCGGGTCCCGTCCACGACGACGGCCCCGTCGTGGAGGGGCGAGGCCGGGAGGAAGAGACTCTCCAGCAGGGGGGCCGTCACCTCCGCCCCCAGGGGCGTCCCGAGGCGGACGACCTCGTCCAGGCGGGTCCTCCGCTGAAAGACGATGATGGCCCCGGTCCGCTGCCGCGCCAACTGGAATGCCGCCCGGACGACCTCTTCGAGGTGCCCGGTGAGCGGCTTCCCCCACCGGGGCAGCCAGCGTCCCGGGCTGACGCGCTCCAGGGTGCGGCGGAGCTCCTGCTGGAAGATGACGACGAGGACGAGGAGGATGACGGCCCAGAGGTTCTGGAGGATCCAGCTGCTCAGGATGAGGTCAGCCTCCTGCGCCAGGAGGTAGAAGAGCCCGACCACGCCAAGCCCGGCCAGGGCCTGGAGCGCGCGCGTCCCCCGGAGCAGCACCATCAGTTGATAGAGGATCGTGCTGATGAGCAGGATGTCGAGGACATCTTGCCAGCGGAGGTTCCGGAGGATCTCAGTCATCGCGTAGGCGCCCCTTCTGCATTGTACCCGGGACGGGCGCGGCGCGCCAGGCGCCGGGACCGGCTTCGTCGTGGGCTGCCGCCGGGCACCTGTTTTTCGCTGGGACCGGCTCCTGCCGTGCTAGACTGCGGCACCCCGTAGAGACAGGGAGGTGGTCTTGAGCGCGCTCGTGGGGCGACCGGTGAGCACCCTTCCACGGCGCCCCCGGCCTTGGAGAGCGCCGCTGCCCACGGCAGGCCTGGCCCTGGTACCCTTCCTCGCCCTGGCAGAGCCCTCGTGGGCCGATACACTGGATGGGAAGGCGCTCTTCGAGCGCCACTGCGCCGTCTGCCACGGCCTGACCGGCGACGGCAACGGCGAGGCGGCGGCGCGCCTGCGCACCAGGCCCGCGGACCTCACCACAGGCCGGTACAAGTTCCGCTCCACGGCAAGCGGCGCCCTGCCCACCGAGGGGGACCTCCTCCACACCCTCACCCGCGGGGTCCGGGGGACCGCCATGGTTGCGCAGACCCACATTGGGCAGGCGGAGCTCAGGGCAATGGTGGCTTACGTCAAGACCCTCTCACCGCGCTTCGCCGAGCCGGTCCCACCGCCCGTGCCGGTTCCACCGACCCCGGGGGTGACACCCGAGCGGGTGGACAGGGGGGCGAGGCTCTACAAGACCTCGGGGTGCCCGGAGTGCCACGGCGCGGGGGGAGGGGGGGACGGACCATCGGCCCGGAAGGGGATGCGGGACGCCCGGGGCTTCCCCGTCGTCCCCACGGACCTCACCCGGCGGCCGCTGAAGCGGGGCTCCGACCCGCAGGAAACCTGGAAGAGCATCGCCCTGGGCCTGGGCGGCACGCCGATGCCGTCGTACCTTGACGCGCTGGAGCCGGACGAGATCTGGGCCGTGGTTCTCTACCTGGAATCCCTCGTCACGCCGGAGCGACGCCAGCCCGAGGACCGCCTCCTCCCGGGGGAGGAAGCCCTTGGCCAACAGATCGAGCAGGAGCATCTCGGCAAGCACTGATCCGTCCACCCACACTAGGAGGGAAACCATGAAGGCCACCGCACGGATCGCCGTCGCCACCCTCCTCGCCCTCGGGGTGATCGTCCCCGCCGGGGCCGAGGGGGAGCGGGAGCTCCAAGCCGTCAACATCAACTACGAGGGGAATAACGTCTGGACGCCCGGGACCTACGTGGTGAAGAAGGGAGAGAAGATCCGGTTCAAGCTCTTCAACCGGGTCAAGGCCGACCCGAACGTGCACGGCTTCGCCATTGACGAGTTCAACGTCAAGGTGGACGTGTACCGGGACAAGCCCGAGACCGTGGAGTTTACGGCCGACAAGGCCGGGCTCTTCAGGATCTGGTGCCACCTGCACCCGGCCCATCTCCCGGGCCAGCTCCTGGTCCTCGAGAAGTAACCAGGGAGGAACGCGCGGACGATTCCAGGGGGCGCCGCCCCTCAGCGCGGCGGCGTCCCCCGACCGATCATCACCTCCTCGAGCACCACCGGCTTGAGGGGCCGGTCCTGCCCGTCGCGGGGAACGGTGCCGATGGCCTGGACGACCTCGATCCCCTCCACCACCTCCCCGAAAACGCTGTGCCGGCCGTCCAGCCAGGGGGTGGCCCGGTGGGTGATGAAGAACTGGCTCCCGTTGG
>CAZRDA010000169.1:0-4570 GCA_964598715.1 uncultured bacterium
GCTTCGGCCGCAGCCGCCTCTTCCTGGCGCGTCGCGAGGAGACGCTCCCGGAGGGTCGCGGCCTCCGTCTGAAGCAGGGCCTGCCGCGTTCCTGTTTCTGCGATCTCGCGCTCGGCCCGGACCCGATCCGCTTCGGCCTCCTCCCGCTCCTGTCGCAGGCGGGCCAGGGCCTGGCCGCTGGCCTGCTTCCGCTCGGCGAGGGCGCCGTGGACCGCCCCTGCCTCGGCCACGGCTGCGCGTACACGGTCCCGGCGCTCCTGCTCCGTCCGGAGGGCCACCTCGGCGGCGGCCGCCTCCTCCTGGAGACGCCCCTCCTCGGCTTCCAGAGCGACCGCGGTCTTCTCTGCCACCTCCCCTTCCCGGTGGATCCGGCCGGCCTCGGCGTCGTGGGTGCTCAGTTCGGAGGCGAAGAGTTCGATCTGGCTCGCGATCCGGGATCCCTCCGTCCGGGCCTCCGCGAAGTCCCGCTCTGCCTGGGACCGTTGCTTCTCCGCCACCTCTACGGCCGTTCCCAGGTCCCTGAGCCGCCGCTCCACCTCGGCCAGCGCCTCCGCCTGCCGCTCGCAGGCGGCCTCGCTCTCCGTGAGGGCCCGGACCTGGGGGTCGCGGTCTGCCCGGTCGTCTGCCATCTGGCGGCGCCGGGAGAGGAGCCCCCCGGCCGGAGGGGTCCCTCCTGTCAGCACTCCGCGGTCCGTCAGAACCTCTCCGGCGAGCGTCGCCATGGCCCAGGGGGCGGGGAGAACCGGGGCCAGGGCGATGGCCGCATCCAGGTCCTCCACCAGCAGGGCATCACCGAGCAGGCGGGCCACGACGTCGGCCGCCTCGGGCGCCACCTGGATGAGGCCGGCGGCAGGCCCGATCAGGCGCGCGCCCGGCGGAAGCGGCGGCCAGGGGCGGGCGGGGAGGGGCTCGGGGGGCAGCAGGAGGGTGGCGCGCCCCTCTCCTGTTCCGGTGAGGTGCGCGAGCGCCGCCCGCGCCTCGACCGTGCCGGTCGTGAGCAGGCCCTGGAGGAGCCCGCCCAGCAGGGCTTCGAGGGCCCGCTCGTAGGGGGCCGGGACCCGGACAACCTCACTCAGGGGTGCGAGGATGTTCGCCCCTACGCGGGTCCCCCGCTGGCGCTCGGTGAGGAGGGCGCGCGTTCCCTCCTCGAAGCCGGTGAGGTTCCGCTCGAGATCCTCCAGGGCCTGAAGCCGGCTCTCCACCCGGCTCAGGTCCTCTCGCTGCTTCAGGCGCTCCTCGTTCGCCGTCTCGAGGACGCGGGCCGCCACCGCCCGCTCTTCCTGTCCCCGGCTCCGCTCCTCCTTGAGCGCAGCCAGACCCCCTTCCGCCCGAGCGAGACGGCCGGCCGCCTCGACCAGACGCCCCTCCAGCGAGCGATGGCCCGTCCGGCTCGCGTCCAATTGCCCCGTCAGGCGCCCGGTGGTCGCCCTGAGTTCCGCCTCGCGGTGCTGGAGGTTCCGGACCCGGTTTCGCGCCGTGGCGAGGGCGGCCGCGTGTCCGATCAGGGCCCGGCGCGCGAGTTCGGCCCGCGCCGTCACCTCCGTTACGCGGGCTTCGAGCGCCGCCTGCTCGTCGGCGAACTGTCGCAGTCTGGCCTCTCCCTTCAGGAGGGCGGCGGCCATTTCCTCCCTCCGTGTCTCCTCAGTGTTGGCTTCGGCCTCGAGGCTGGCGATCCGTTTGGCGAGGCGGGCGAGGGTCGTGGTGAGCGCCGTCTCCCGTTCCCGGAGGCTCGCCCGCTGGGCCTCCAGGTGTGTGAGGGCGGTTTCGTCCCGCTCGAGAGCCGTGCGGATGCGGAAAAGCCCCTCCTGCGCAGCGGCGATGGCCCGCTCCTCCGTGAGGTCGGCGAGCCGGGCCTCCTCCAGATGCGCCTCCATCCGACGCACCTCGGCCGCGACGGCCCCCCGGGCCTCCTGGGCGGCCAGGGTCTCCGCCGCTGCCGCCGCGACGGCCCGCTCGAGGCGGCTCGCCTCCTGGACGCGGAGCCAGAGGCCGAGATCGGCCGCCCGTTCCTGGAGGGTCTTCACCCGCTCCGCCTTGCGTGCCTGCCGCTGGAGGGAGGCCCGCTGGCGTTCCAGCTCGCCGAGAATATCCGTCACGCGCGTGGAATTCTGCTCCGCCGCCGCGAGCTTGGTGAGGGCCGCGTGGCGCCGGACCTTGTACTTCATGATGCCGGCTGCTTCCTCGAGCAGCGCGCGGCGGTCGGCAGGCCGGGCCGCGATCAGGGACTGGATCTCCCCCTGCTCGATGAGAGAGTACGGCTCGGCCCCCACGCCGGTGTCGAGGAACAGATCGGTGACATCCCGCAGGCGGCAGGGGGCGTTGTTCAGGAGGTACTCGCTCTCCCCCGAGCGGTAGAGGCGGCGTCCGACGCTGAACTCGGCGCGGGGGGTCGGGAGAATCCCGTGATCATTTCCGAGGGTGAGGACAACTTCCGCCATGCCCACCGGCCTCCGGCGGGCATTGCCGGCGAAGATCAGGTCTTCCATCCTGTCCCCGCGGAGGAGTTTCGCGCTCTGCTCCCCGAGGACCCATCGGATGGCGTCGGAGAGGTTGCTCTTGCCGCAGCCGTTTGGCCCAACGATGGCGGTAATACCCGGGCGGAACTGAATGGAGACTTTTTCAACAAAAGACTTGAAGCCAACGAGGCTAATCTCTGAAAGATGCATCGCTCTCCAGAACCGGAGAAGTCTGGAAAATATCGCGGGGACGCTACCATAGCCTTTCGCGGCCTGTCAAGGGGAAAACGCCAAAATCCGGTGGGATGAGATGCTCTTCACCACAAGATGTTGTGGCTTTTGCGGACCCGAAGGGCCGGAGAGTAGGGGGGGGCTGCGTCTGAGGCGCTCGCCCTCCGGGCCGCATCCAAGAGGATGCGCAAAGCGCCTGGAGCGCCTTACCTTGACAGGACGTGGAGCCTCCGGTAGGCTCCCTAGGAAGCAGGAAACGTGCGGGGAGTGTGAGTCATGGGAGAAGGTATCGTTACGGTTACCGATCGGGATTTTGACCAGCAAGTCAACGAGGGGGCACTCACCCTCGTGGACTTCTGGGCGGCATGGTGCGGTCCCTGCCGGGTCATCGCTCCCATTCTGGAGGACCTGGCCCAGGAGTATGCCGGCCGCCTGACCGTTGCCAAATTGAACGTGGATGAGAACCGGGAAACGGCAGCCCGCTTCGGGATCCGGAGTATCCCCACCCTGCTGATCTTCAAGAAGGGAGCGCCGGTGGATCAGGTCATCGGTGCCGTCCCGAAGGGGATCCTGAAGGCAAAAATCGACCATCACCTCTAGCCGATGCACGCGAGGCCGACCCTCCACAATTCCGCTTCCCCCGGCTCCGAGGGCTCCCGCCGGAACCCGGCGGGCGGTCCGCCCTTTCTCTTCACGCCCCATCGCTGGTGACCCCCGGCTCTCCCCGCCAGAAAACCGCGCAACTCCTTGTTTTTGGACCGGCAATTGCTTGACCCGTTCTGGCGAACATGGTAGCGTAATCAGCTTCTGGTGGCGTGTTTTTCGCGGACCCCGGGGCCCCTTCCATGTACCGACCGACCTTCGAGGAGTTCTGCCGCAAAAGTCGGGAGGGAAACCTGATCCCCGTCAGCCGGGAGATCTTGGCCGACATGGAGACTCCCGTCTCGGCCTTCCGGAAGATTGACTCCGGGGAGTACGCCTTCCTCCTGGAGAGCGTCCAGGGGGGGGAGAAGTGGGCCCGCTATTCGTTCCTGGGGAGCCATCCGCTCCTGGTCGTGCGAACGAAGGGAAGGCGGGCCGAACTGCTCCGGCGTGGGGAAGTCCACCCCCTCTCCATGCCGGAGGACCCTCTGGCCCTCCTCAAGGCCCAGGTGGCGCCGTACCGCCCGGTCCCGGCCCCTGACTTGCCGCGCTTCTTCGGCGGGCTGGTGGGGTATCTGGGCTACGACGTGGCCCGCTTTTTCGAGCGGCTCCCCGACAAGACCCTGGATGATCTGGACTTGCCGGACGCCTGTTTTCTCTTTGCGGACACGCTCGTCATTTTCGACAACCTCCGCCAGCGGATCACGGTGGTGAGCAACGCCCACGTGGAGGACCCGTCGCCGGAGGGATTGGAGCGGGCCTACGAGGGGGCGGTCCAGAGCATCGAGGCCATCGTGGGAGAGCTGCGCAAGCCGGCGCCGGTCCGTCCACCCCGCCTGCCCGCCCCGCTCCGGCCGGCACCCCGCTCCACCCTGACGCAGGAGACCTTCGAGGGGGCGGTGCGGCAGTGTAAGGAGTACATCCGGGCGGGAGATATCATCCAGGCTGTCCTCTCCCGGCGGCTCGAGGTTCCCACCAGCGCGGATCCCTTCGACATCTACCGGGCCCTCCGGATCATTAATCCTTCCCCCTACATGTACTACTTGCGCCTGGGGGACCTCGCGCTTGTGGGGTCCTCGCCGGAGGTTCTGGTCCGGGTGGAGGAAGGGCGCATTGATCTTCGGCCGATCGCTGGAACCCGGCCACGGGGGCGGGACGAAGCCGAAGACAGCCGTCTGGAGCAGGAACTGCTGGCCGATCCGAAGGAGCGGGCGGAGCACATCATGCTGGTGGACCTCGGG
>CAZRDA010000170.1:0-4561 GCA_964598715.1 uncultured bacterium
GGAGGGGTGAGGCCGGCTTCGAGGAAGTGCTCCACCACGCGGCAGACGAGGCTGTTCAGGAGATAGACCCCGGCGAGGAGGGAGGTCGGGCCGACCCGCGCGTTCAGGCCGGGGTAGGCCACCGCGGCGTCCCCCACCTCGCCGCAGTTATCCAGGACGCAGTCGGCCACCTCGAAGAGCCGCTTCCCGCTCGCCTGCCGGGAGGCGGTCGCCCGCGCGTGGGCGAGGGAGGTGAGGGCGATGACGGTGAGGCCCCTGGCCTTCCCCTCCAGGGCCATCTCCACCGGGACGGCGTTGATGCCGGAGTTGGAGATCACCAGGAGGACCTCGCCCGCGCGGGCGCCGCTCGTCTCCAGGAGCACGGCGGCGATCCCGCTCACCCGCTCGAGTTGCCCGCTCTTGCGCGGGACGGTCAGGGGCGTGAGGAAGGCCTCCTGGATCAGGTTGACAGGAACCAGCCCTCCCGCCCGGTGGAATGCCTCCTCCGCGACGGCGTGGGAGTGGCCGCTTCCGAAAACATGCAGGACGCCCCCCGCCTTGAGCGAGGCGAAGATCACGCCCGCCGCGTTCTCCAGTGCCTGCCCTTGCGTGGCCTCGATCCGGTCCACGATTGCACGCGCGGCCGGGCCGTAGCCGGAGAGGGGCATCAGGCCTCCGGGAGGGGGAGCCGGGGAAGGGTGCGCCCCGGGGTGATGCTCCCCAGGATCACGGGGGCGCGGGCGCCGGTGGCGGCGGGGATGTTGCCCGGGTGGCCCGTGGCCGTGAGATAGGCGAGCAGAGCAAATGCTGCCGCCTCCACGGCGCGGGCTGGGAAGCCGGCCTCGTCGGTCACGAGGCAGCGGAGATCGGGACACGCCTCAGCGAGCGCTTTGACCAGGCTCGGGTTCCAGGCCCCGCCGCCGCAGAGGAGGAGATCGGCGGCCCCCCGGGGGAGGAAGGTGGTGATGGCCTCGGATACGGCGCGCGCCGTGAAGGTCGTCAGGGTGGCGGCCAGGTCGGGTGGCGTGACCCCGTGGGCCTCCGGCCAGGCCAGGATCCCCTCGAGGAAGGCCGGCCCGAAGGTCTCCCGCCCCGTGCTCTTGGGGGGCCGGCGGCGCAGGAACGCGTGGAGCATGAGCCGGGTCAGGAGGGCCCGCGAAGGCCGCCCGCGCCCCGCCAGTGCCCCGTCCCGGTCGCAGGTCTCGGTCCCGCCGCTGAGGCGCGCGGCCAGGGCATCGAGCAGACTGTTCCCGGGTCCGACGTCGAAGGCCAGGACCCCATCGGTCCCCGCACCCGGAGGGAGATAAGTCACGTTCGCGATTCCCCCGAGATTGAGGACGATGCGCGCCCGCCCGGGCACCCGGAACACGGCGGCATGGAACAGGGGAGCGAGCGGGGCCCCCTCGCCCCCCGCGGCCATGTCCCGCGGCCGGAAGTCGGCGACGGTGGTGATCCCGGTCCGCTCGGCGATGATGGCCGGGCTTCCGACCTGCAGGGTGGCCGGAGGGCCCGCCGCCTCAGGATCCGGTGGCTGGTGGTGGATCGTCTGGCCGTGCGATCCGATGAGACCGACCTCTTCGGGCGCGACCCCCGCCTCCCGCAGACAGCCGACCGCGGCTTCGGCGAACGCTTCCCCCAGGCTCGCGTTCAGGCGGCAGACCCGGTCCACGGTCCCCGCCGGCGGTCCGGTGCAGGCGAGGACCTCTGTCCGGAGCGCGGCCGGGAAAGGGGTGTGGCGGAAGTGGAGGAGACTCGGGTGGGGGAGCGGCTTCCCCGGCGCGATCTCGACCAGGGCGGCGTCAATCCCGTCGGCGGACGTGCCGGACATCAGGCCGAGGATTCTCAGGGGCGACCTCCTCGGGCAGTCTCATCTGATCTGGCGAGAATGTACCACGGGAAGGCCGCTCCCAGCCACCGGTGGCTCCGGTGCGCCAAATCTTCCCTTGACAAGGGGCCCCGGGCGGTCTAGGGTGTGGCCGGTTCGGGGTTCTGGCCGGTAGCGCCTCCGGGACGGAGCTGACGACGCCGCGAGGACCAACGTCCCGCGGCGTTTTTCGTTAGGGCGGGGGCAGGCCGTGACGAGCCCTCCCGCCGGGGCCGACCCGGGGGCGGGCGTTCCCCTCCGCGGGGAAAGGAGCGACGGGGCATGGGCAGGCGGATCTACGTGGGCAACCTACCCTTCAACACCGATGAGGAGCAGCTGAAGACGCTCTTCGAAGAAGGGGGCCGGCACGTGGAATCGGTCAAGCTCGTGACCGACCGGGACACCGGGCGGTCACGGGGGTTCGCCTTCGTAGAGATGGCGTCGGACGAGGAGGCCGCGGCGGCGATCACCGCCCTCAACGGACGCGACTTCGGCGGCCGGGCTCTCACCGTGAGCGAGGCCCGCGAGCGGCCCGCCCGCGGCGGTCCCGGCGCCGACCGGGGTGGCCGGCCACCACGCCGCGGCGGCTTCTAGGGCATACTGAACAATCCATCCGGCCCGTGGGTGGGCTCGCCCGGCCCCCGCGCTTCTTCCCCGCCCGGGGAGGGCTGAAGGGTTTGCCTCAAGGAGGCTGATCATGGGCGGCAGAGCCCGAGCGTACGGCGCGAATAAGCGCCGGAAGGAAGTGGCCCGGAAGGCGAAGCAGGAGGAGAAGCGCCGCAAGCGCCTGGAGCGCAGCAAGGCGGGGCCGACACCCGAGGGGGTGACCCCGGAGGGAGGGCTGGTCCCGGAGACCGGTCTTCCGATCGCTGAAACCCCCGGGCCCACCGCCCAGTCCGCCCCGGCAACCCCGCCTGCCCTGCCCTGAGAGTGGACCCCGCACCAAAAGCCCGTTCGACAGCCAAGCACGCACCCCACGCGACTCTCCGTAGGCCGCCGCTCGGCTCCCCGATCGCTGGATTGTACTTCCCCCCGTTGCCCGGGCAAGGGGGCGTGTCGTCGCCGCTCGCGGAGCCGAGGACGGCTTTCTCCCGCGGGAGAGATGCTGTCTACGGTGTCAGGATCTCTCGTGAGCTTATAACAAAGAAGTTGATCGTTCGCTTTCCGTTGAAATACGCGACCAACTCGGTATTGCCCCATCGATCGCCTGTGAATCTATATATCTCTGCAACTGCACCCGTCTTGGCTCTCATGGCACCGACTCTCTGGGCTTTAATCCCCGGGCTTTGGTATTCGGTTCTGAATTGCTGCAGCGTTCTTTCGACCTGATCTCTGGTTCTTTTAGGCTTTCCGTTTTGTCGGCGACTCTCGCATAGATAACGGTTGTTGCATCGGCCCGTCCCTTCCCCGCGCCGAACGAATTGCGCGTACTCTGCGGCACCACTCGCACAATATCATTCTTCAAACCGGCAATTATCCCCACACAATATGCACCACGCTTTGTTGCCTGTATGAACCTTCTCCGAAGCTGTATGTTCAGCTGAGTCACCAGCTTCAAACCGGCAATTATCTCCGCACAATATGCACCACGCTTTGTTGCCTGTATGAACCGTCGCCGAAGCATGCATATGTTCAGTTGAGTCACGCGACTGATGAACCTTCTCCGAAGCATGTGTATGCACAGTTGAGCGACGAAACTGATGGACCTTCGCCGAAACATGCTTGTGTTCAGTTGAGCCACCAAGCTGATGATCCGCATATTGGACCGCCATATTCGCACATGCCACGTGATACCAGATGCCGAAGACTTTACGCTTCCCGTGTTTCCGTTTAATTCGCTGTCTACACCGCGGACATGTTCCCATTGCGGCATCTCCAGGTGCTTAGGACAACGTTGATGTCCGCCACGAGCTTCCCGATCATTTCGTTCACGCGCGGCGGCCTCTGTGGGGTGTGCCGGTCAGACCTAGGAAGTCCCCTAAACGCTGCGCGATGCCGCAGTGTCAAACGACAATGTTGGCCTTGTGGCTGGCGGCGGAAGCCTCCTACTCTGAAAGGGGTTTTATCGCTTGCTGCGCCCCTTGCGTCCCACATGGTATCCAGCGTGGGCTAGCAGGTTTCGTGCCAAGGTGATGAGCAGAGAAGTCACGAGGCACCCCGTTCGTGGCTTGAAAGGGGAATCCGCCGGGCTTCGGAGGCAACCTCGAGCATGGTCCAGCACGTGGGCCCAGCCGGCGAGCGCGGGGAATCGCCTTGACGCTCGCGCGAGGCGTGGGTTAGCCTCGCTCGCGGGACGGTCGGAGCATGCCGCCGCGCGGCCAGTTCGGCGCGCATCCACAGCGCCGCCGGCGAAGCGCCCCGTCGGGAGACGGGGCCGCCCCGCTGGCGGCGCCAATGTTTCAGGTTATTCTCTCGCTCTCGGAGGGTGGGCCATGGCGCGAATGGGGCGGGCGGTCGGGGGAGTGGTGTTGGTGACAGGAATGCTGTGCCTGGCGGGCCAGAGACCAGCCGGGGCGGCGGACGCGCAGAACGGGAGCCCCCCGCAGGCCGGCCCCCCCGGCCACCTCCGGCTGACCCTCAGGGCGCAGCAGGAGCCGCCTCCCCCAGGGGCGCCAGCCCCCCCCCTCACCGTCAGCCCCGAGGGGACCCTCTCGCTCAGCCTTCGGGATGCCATCCTCCAGGCCCTGCGCCAGAACCTGGACCTGCTCATCGAGGGCT
>CAZRDA010000171.1:0-2253 GCA_964598715.1 uncultured bacterium
GCTGGCTGGCCCAGTGGGAGGAGATGCTGCTGGACGCGGAGCAGAAGATCGTCCGACCCCGGCAGATCTACCTGGGCTCGCCGAGCCGCGATTACGTTCCCGTAGACCGGCGGGGATAGGCGCAGCCCGTTTCGCCGGCCCGGCGCGGCGTGGCCGGCCGCGCGGCCCCCCCGCTCGGCCCTCGGCCCAGAAGGAGCAGTGTGCAGGGGCAACTCGGCACCGTCGCCGTCACCATCCATCGGATCCCCAAGAAGGAGTATTGCGGGGTGGTGGTGCTCTCCAGAATGGCCGAAGGCTCCTGGACCGGCAAGTGCAGCAAGTGCGGCGCCGACTTCCAGATGCACAGGGACGCCCGCTTCGACGGCCAGGTCCGCGCCATGCGCAACTAGCCCCTCGCTGCGGCTAGGGGCCGCCGCTTCCGTTGCCGGCCGTGAGGCGCTGCTGGGTGGCGGCGAGGTTCTCCCGGACCCCGATGAGACGCGGGTGGATGCTGAGGGCCCGGCGGAAGCATCGGGCGGCCGCCCGGAGCTGCCCCAGGGCCCCATGGCAGAGGCCCTGGCCGGCGACTGCCCCGAAGTGGACCGGGTTGCGGGCGAGCGCGGCTTGGCAGTCCGGGATGGCCTGGGCCGGCTCCCCCATCAGGTAGTAGGTGGTTGCTCGCTTGTTGTAGCCCTCGGCGAAGTCGGGCGCCTCGGCGATGACCTGTGAGAAGAGGCCGAGTGCCCGGGCGTACTCCCGCCGCCCCACCGCCGCAATGCCCTCCTCCAGCACCCGGTCCACCGCTGCATTCCCCGACCGGCACCAGATGGCCCAGAGGGCCGCCTCCGCCGCCTGGACGAGCCCCGGGTCATTCTCCTTCAGGGCGGCCACCAGGGACGGGACGGCCCGGGCGTCCCCCAGGGCGCCGAGGACCATGGCCGCCTCGCGCCGCTCGGGCGGCGTCCCCTCCTTCAGGCGCCGCAGGGCCTCCTCGCTGTCCATCCGCCCTCCCGGGATCGCCCCTCAAGCCTCAACCGCCCCTCGCCGAGGCGCTACCCCCAGCCCCCCCCTGGCCACCCCCCCGTCCGCTGCCGCCTCGCCCCTCCCGCCCCCCTCGCGGGATTCCCACTTGACATTCTCGGCTGGCTTGCTAGGCTTGCCCGCCAAGAGGCGAAAGCGCGGCGCCCGGGCATCCCACGGCCCAGCAACCCCCAACCCCCAAGGAGGCAGAGTATGGCGACGAAGAGGCCGGCGTTCGGTGGGTACTCCATCAACTTCGGCGGCCGGACGGAGACGGTGGAGGACGTATTCGGCAAGAAGCCCGTCAGCCCCAGCGAGATGACCAAGAAGCTCTGGGCCTACGTCAAGAAGAACAGGCTCGCAAAGTAATCTTCCTCCCTAGCCAGCCACGGCGACGGCCGCCCGGGCGATGTCCTCGAGACGGATCTTCTCGGGCTCGAACTTCTCCAGGGCGGCCGTGAGTTTTTCGAAGGCCTGCTCGAGGGTCGGGAGGCTCTTCCGGGCCCGACTCAGGGGATTGCATCGGGCCAGGACGAAGTTCTTCACGAAGGGGTGCGTGATCCCGCGCCGCTTGATCCGCTTCACGACATCGTCCAGGACCCGGTCGGCTTCCTCCACCTTTCCCGCCCGGCCCTCCCGCTCCGGGTAGGCCTTCGCGAGCCCCGCCTTCAGGAACGTGTCCACCCGCTTCAAGATCGGGGCGAAGGCGCCCCCGGCGAATCGCGGCTTCTTTTCGTAGAGCAGCCCCAGCGTGATGAAGTGGGGGGCCTCGAACTGGAAGGCGAAGGACTCTTCGCTTCTCCCGCCGTCCTGCTCCATCAGCCCCCGGTACATCCGGATGACTTCCAGGGACTTCTCTTTTAGGTTGTGTGCCTTCTCCGTGTTCAGGGCCAGGATCTGAAAGGCCACCTCGGCCTCCGGGATGAGGATGGCGGGGATGAACTTCGCCTTGAGTTTCTCGAGGGCGGCCCGGCGGTGGTTCCCGTTCGGTGTCCAGTAGCGGCCGGCCCCCGCCGCCACCGCTACCACCGGATCCACGAACCGGTTGAGTTTTTTGATCACCTCCCGCAGGCGGTCCGCGTGGGGCTTCGAGAGGTCCCGCTGATAGGGGGTCGGTTCGACCATCTCCAGCGGGAGGAGGGCGAAGATTTGCCAGGCCTGCCCCACCGGCTCCCGGTAGAGGGCCAGCGCCGCCCCCCCGTCCCCCTCCACCTGCTCCGCCAGCCGCACGACCTCCCGCGGCGGCTCCGCCTC
>CAZRDA010000171.1:2353-4558 GCA_964598715.1 uncultured bacterium
TTCCCTGCTAATTTGCCCTGTCGCGGGCGTACACGACCGCGCCGTCGAGGATCGTGTAGTCCATCGTGATCTCTAGCAGTTCCTTCGGGGCGGCGCGGAAAGGGTCGGCCGAGAGGACGACGAGGTCGGCGAGGGCCCCCGGACGGAGACTGCCCCGTTCCCCTTCTTCGAAGGCGGCGTAAGCCGCGCCCCGCGTGTAGAGGTCCAGCGCCTCGCGGATCGTCAGCCGCTCTTCCGGGCGGAAGCCCCCCGGGGGGTTCCCCGCTGCGTCCTGCCGGGTGACGGCCGCGTAGGCGCCGGCGAGCGGCGCAAGGGGCTCGATGGGGGCGTCCGAGCCGCCCGCCAGCGTAGCGCCGGCCTGAAGCAGGCTCCGCCAGGCGTAGGCGCCCTGGAGCCGCTCACGACCGAGGCGCGCCTCCGCCCAGCGCATGTCCGTGGTGGCGTGGGTCGGCTGGATGGAGGCGACGAGCGCGAGGTCGCCGAAGGCGGCGAGGTCAGTCGGATGGACGACCTGGGCGTGCTCCATGCGGAGCCTCGCCCCCGCAATCTCGGGAAAGGCCTCCCGCAACCGGCGATAGGCCCGGAGCGTCTCGCGGTTGGCCCGATCACCGATGGCGTGGGTACAGACTTGAAAGCCGTGACTGAGGGCTCGCCCCGCGGCCCGAGCAATCGCCTCCTCGTCCATCTGGAGGAGGCCGGTCTCGCTCGGCGCATCGTGGTAGGGCCCGAGGAGCGCTGCGCCGCGTGAGCCCAGGGCGCCGTCCACGAAATACTTCACCGCGCGGACCGTGAGGAAGCCGCTGTAGAGGCCGACCTGGGGGCCGAGGGGGAGGGCCTCCTCCAGGACCTCCTCGCCGTGCAGCATCGCATAGACCCGGAGCCGGAGCCGTCCCTCTCCGAGCAGGCGGTGCAGGAGACCGAGCGTGGAGGCACTGACGGCGGCATCGTGCAGGCTCGTGATTCCGACGCGGTGGCAGGCCGCCGACGCCTCGAGCAGCGCGGCGGTCCGTTCCTCCTCGGTCCAGTCGGGGAGGTGTGGCTTCAGCAGGTCCCGGGCCTGGTCGAGCAGGATGCCCGTCGGCTCCCCGCGGGCGTCGCGGAGGATGGCGCCGCCCGGCGGATCGGGGGTGGCGGCCGTGACGCCGGCCGTCTTCAGCAGAGAGGAGTTCGCCCAGACGGCGTGGGCGTCCACCCGCTCGAGGTACACCGGATGGGCGGGGGCCAGGGTGTCCAGGTCCTGGCGCGTCGGGAAGGCGTCTTCCCCCCAGGTGCTCTGGTCCCATCCGAACCCGCGGATGACCTGTCCCGGGGGGAGGGCCCGGGCGCGGGCGGCCACCACCTCGAGGGCTTCTCCCTTCATGGCGCAACCGCGCAAGTCAATCTGGAGGTGCTGGAGGCCGATCCGGAGGAGGTGGGCGTGGGCGTCGGTGAAGGCCGGGAGGACCGTGCGCGCCTTCAAATCGAGCCCCGGTGCGGACCGGAAGCGCCGGGGAACCTGCCCCCGGCCTACCGCCAGGATCCGGTTCCCCCGGAGGGCGATCCAGGTCCCGTCTGCCCTCCCGCCCAGAAGGCTCCGGACGCGCCCCCCGTGCAGCACCAGGCTCGCCTCGTCCCCGGCCATGGCCGCCTCCGCGGCAGGAGTGTAGCACGGGGCGGCTCGTGCCGCCGCGCCCCTTGACCACGGCCCCGCCCCCTGCTACTAAGGGGGCAAGCTGTTTATCGGAGGCGCGCCATGGCCGAGGAGCCTGCTGGAACCTTCGGGGTCGTCTGCCCCTGCTGCGGTGCGCGCCTGACGGTTGATCCCGAGGTGCGGGCCATCCTCTCCCACGAGGAACCCCCGAAGGCGCGGACGGTGACCGACCTCAAGAAGGCCGTGGAAGCCCTGAAGGGTGAGGCGGGCCGCCGTCAGGCGCAGTTCGCCCAGTCCATCCAGGCGGAGAAGGACAAGGGGAAGGTCCTGGAGCGCAAGTTCCAGGAGGGCCTCAAGAAAGCGAAGGACGAGCCCCCCACCGGACCCACCACCCGGGACATCGACCTCGACTGACCGGAGACCGCCCGCCCGCCGCGGGGGGCAGGGTGATGATGCCAGGGCAACGGCTCGCCCTCGGGTTTTCGCTCCCCGGGGGCGGGAGGCCTGACTCGCCCCCGGGTCTGCATCGCGCGCACGAGTTGCAGGAGAAGGGAGACCGACATGAAGATGTACGT
>CAZRDA010000172.1:0-4488 GCA_964598715.1 uncultured bacterium
GTACGCCGGATCATGTCTGTCTCGTTGAATTGCCTCGCCACTCGGTCGCGCCCCGCGGCCCCCATGGCGGCGCGTCGGGAAGGATCGCCCAGGAGCGTCACCAGGGCGGTGGCCAGGGCCGCCGAGTCTTTCGGGGGGACCAGGAGGCCTGAGACCCCGTCCTCCACCACCTCCGGCGTCCCCCCAACGCGGGTTGCCACCACCGGGAGTCCGCACGCCATCGCCTCCAGGATGGAGTTGGAAATCCCCTCCGCAATCGACGGCTGGACGTACACTGCCATCCGGTGGAGCCAGGGTCTGACGTCAGCCTGCTCCCCGGCGAAGGTCACGGCCTCGCCCCATCCGCGCCGGGCGACCGTCCGTTCGAGCGATCCCCGCTCCGGCCCGTCTCCCACGAGAAGAAGCCTCGCTTCGGGGAGCGCCTGCCGCACCGCCGCGAATGCGTCCAGCAGGGTCGGGTGACCGTTCTTCCGGTGCAGCCGACCGGTGCAGCCGATCACGGGTGCCTCGACGGGACGGGACGCCGGGGTGAATTCCTGGGTGTCCACGCCGTTCGGTATCACGGTGATCCGCTCCGGCGGCACCCCTAGTGTGCGGGCCGTCTCGTCCCGCACCGCCTCCGAGACCGCCACCACCCGGGTCGCCAGCCCCGCCGTGAGCCGGTTCAGGAGGCCCCGCAGGCGTCCCTCCCAGCCGGCGATCCGTTCGGCGCTGATCCGCACGGGCACCCGGCACCATCCCCCCACGAGCCGGGCCATCAGGTTCGCGTGAAACAGAAAGCTGTAGAGAACCTCGACGCGCTCCCGCCTCAGGAGCGCCCGGAGCCGCAGGGCGCCGCCCAGGTCGAGCTTGGTCCGCATCCGGAGGTCATGGGTCGGCACCCCCGCCACCGCCAGGTCCGCCGCGATCCGACCGCTCCGCCCCTGGAGGGCCGCCACGGCGACCGTGTACCGGTCGCGCGGCAGGCATGTGGCCAGGCGAACGATGATCTTCTCCGCCCCGCCCCGGTCAAAGGTCGTGACCAGGAACAGCACCCGGACGGGCGGCGCGTCGGCGATCCGGCTCACGCGGGCCCCGCCCTGAGGAAAGAAAGGGGGCGCACATATCGGGTCATCCGGGGCAGCCTCGCTTCAACACCCCGCGCCCCCCCATCGTGACTCCTGCAACTCTTCATAGAGGGAAAGGTATTGGGCGCCCACCCGCTGGATGTCGAACCGGTCCAGGACGGCGGCTCGTGCCGCCGCTCCAATATCCCGGCGCAGGGCGGGCGCGGCCACCAGCGTCGCGATGGCCTCGGCTAGGGCTGACGGGGTCTCCGCCGGCACGAGCCAGCCCGCCTTGCCGTCCTCCCCCATCACCTCGCGATTGCCGGCTACATCCGTGGCCACCACGGGAAGGGCCGACGCCATCGCCTCTAGGACCGCGTTCGGGCAGCCCTCGGAGCGCGAGGGGAAGACGAACAGGTCCGCAGCCCGGTAGAGGTCGGCCACGTCGGTGCGTGCGCCTAGGAACGTGACCCGACTCTCCACGCCCAGTGCCCGTGCCTCGCGGATCCACACGTCTGGATCGCCCGGCCCGGCGATGAGGAGGCGGGGCGCGGCGCCACGGCACTCCAGATCGGCCCACGCTGCGGGCAGCAGGTCCAGCCCCTTCCTCCGCTCCAGACGGCCTACAAAGAGGGCGACCGGCTCGCTCGCAGAAAGGCCGAGGCGCTCCCGCAGGGCCAACCGCTGGCCCGGTCCCGCCGGGGCGAAGCGCCGGGCATCGACTCCGTTCGGCACGAGGCGGGCCGGCACGGCGCCTAGCCCAACCTCCTCCAGCTCCGTGGCGCTCTCCGGGTTAAGTACCACGAACCGATCCACCGCGCGGAGCATGGCGATGCGGCGATGGTAGAACGGCCGGGCCTGGGCCAGGCGGAAATCGCTCCAGGTACCGCTGCATGCCACCTTGACCACCACTCGAAGGCGCGGTCGGAGCCGCTTGGCGAGAACCGCGGCCAGCGCGGGCGAGAGCGCCTGATGGGCGTGCAGCACGCTAAAGCGGTCCCCGCGGGCCGCCACCCAGCAGGCACCCGCCAAGGCGTAGCAGAGACCGGCCAGCCGGCTTCCGCCCCCAGCGGGCAGCCGGTGGACGGGGAACGGAGCCCGCGGCACCTCGACCCCCTTCCCTGCTGCGCGCGTCAGGACAGCGACCGGCACTCCCGCCGCTGCCAGCCACTCGGTGAGCAGCCAGCACTGCCGCTCTGTCCCTCCAAAAGTCGGGACGAAGGAGGCACTCAGCATACACACCGCCGGAGGCGCCATCCCGTCAATCCTGCGCCGGCCGGGTGCCGGCCACCGCCACCGGGAAGTCGAGGAGGGTAATGTCCACGAGGCCCTCGGACCGGAACCAGCGGTATACCTCGGGAAAGGTGTGGAGGGACTGGTACCGGGGCGAGTACCAATCGAAGGTGTCGAGGACCCGCCAGTCCGGGTTCGGGTGCAGGCTGATGGGGAAGAGGGTCCACAGCAGCGGCCCGACCAGGGGCAGGCGGCAGAGGTAGTACCAGGGGACCGCCGCGTGGCAAAGTGCGTGGAGCAGGCGGCGCGGCATCCGAACCGTCACCCGGCGATACAGCCGGGCGAAGCGCTCCCACGGCCCCATGGTCCCGTACACCCACACGCACAGCCGTCCACCGGGGCGGACGAAGGGGACGAGCTGCCGAAAGGCCTTCTCGCAGTCGGGGGTGTGGTGCAGGACCCCGATGCTGTACACGATGTCGAAGGCCCCGCGGCGGAAGGGGAACTGGAACAGGTCCGCCTGGAGGAGGCGCACGTTCGCCCGTCCCTCCAGGTTGGCGTGGGCCGCCTCGATCGCCAGGCCGAGGTCCACGCCCACCACCTGCCCGCCCCAGCGGCTGACGACGTCCGCGAACCGCCCCATCCCGCACCCCACGTCCAGCACGAGGCGGCCGGCGACGTCTTCCGGGCGCAGCCCCGTCTTCGCCCGGAACGTCTCCTCCGATTCCCGGCTGGCGGCGCTGTCGAGCTGCGTGCAGGGGTGCCGCTTCCACTCGAAGCTGAAGCTCTTGGCATAGGCGTCTGAATCTACGAACCGCGGGACCCCCCGGACGACGAAGAAGCGAGCCTTGCACCCCGGACACTCCTGTCCGTCTCCTGGCCAACGCGATGGGTCCGGCAGGCCAGCCTGGCAGTGGGGACAGGCAAGGATTCCCGTAAGATCAGTTCCCATGCCTCTCTCCGGAGGTTGCCGCGGCCTGTCGGCCCGCGGCACTCGGTTCCTGGCAGGCCACCAGCGCCTTGTAGAGTGCTGCATACTGCTGGGCGACGCCGGCGATGGTGAAACGGGTCTCCACGGTGGCCCGGGCTCGCGCACCGAGGCGCCGGGCCAGGGCTGGATCCTCAAGCAGACGGGCGATAGCCGCCCCGAGCGACCGGACATCGCCTGGCGGCACCAGAAGCCCATCCTCGCCATCGGTTATGACGTCCGCCGTCCCCCCGATGCGCGTAGCCACGCAGGGCAATCCGCACGCCATGGCCTCCAGGAGGGCACCGGGCATTCCCTCCGCCCGGGACGGGTGGACGAAGACATCTGTGGCGTCGAGATAGGGGATCACGTCGGCCACGCCCCCGGTGAAGCGAACCTGCTCCTCCAGTGCGAGCCCGCGGGCCAGGCACCGAAGCGCATCCTCCTCGGGCCCTTCCCCGACCAGCACGACGCGAATCCGGGGCCACTCTTCCCGGAGGCGGCCGGCCGCATGGAGCAGGGTCGCCACATCCTTTCGCGCATGGAGGCGGCCGACGAACGTCAAGACCGGGCCGGTTGCGCCGAGGGCCGCCTGCCTCGCGCGGCGGGTCGCCCCGTCCATCGGGACGAATCGGCGGTGGTCCACCCCGTTTGGGATGCGGACGATGCGCGTTGGGGGGAAACCGGCCGCCCGCAGCTCATCGGCGAGCTGGCTGCTGAGGGCGACCACGGCCTCGGCGCGGCGCAGGGTGCGCAGGAGGAGGGCGTGGATAGGACGGTCGAGGCGCGGCCAGAGGGGCCAGAAGCGGAGAGTCGGCAGCTGGGAGAGATCGCCGCCGGGACCCCCGCCTGCCGGGCGCAGGATCACCGGCTTGCGGTGCAGCGGGCGGGTGGCTAGTGCGGTAAAAGCGTCGAGGTACAGGTAGGTTGCCTGGATGAGGTCGAAGCTTCCCTGGTAGCGGAGCAGGTAGTACGCTAGGCTCAACACGTAGGTCAGACCAAAGAGCGGTCCACGGGTGCAGGTCCGGATCGCCCGCACCACGCGCACCCCGTCCAGCTCCTCCGCGGGCGCCGTGCCGGGCAGGCGCTGCGTGACGACGGTGACATGGTGGCCCTGGGCGGCGACGGCCCGGGCCAGTTGCTCCGCTTGCCGCTCGGCGCCGCCTATTGCAGGCCGGAATAGCGAGACGCACAGGCAGAGCCGTAGTTGCTGCTTCGGCAGCGAGGTTCCCTCTTGAGTTG
>CAZRDA010000173.1:0-4487 GCA_964598715.1 uncultured bacterium
CCGGGGGCCGGGGGCCAGGGCGGCGCCGGCGACAGGACCCGGACTTTGTCACTTTGATTCGGTCGTTTGAATAAGCTCGCGGCGCAGGTCCAGGGCCGCCGAGCGCTCGGGGAGCGAGACCGCAGCGGCGGGCACAAGCGCATCCTGCTTGACCTGGCGGATGACCTTGACCCCGTGCGCGAGACCGATCGGTAGATACCTCCGCTCCACGCTCTCCGCCGCGCGCACCAGCCGGCCGTACACCGTGTAGCCCCCCTCCCCGTCCAGCACTTCACCGGGCTCGAGGTCGCGCTTCGCGCAGGCCACCACGTCCGCCACGAAGGCCTGCGGGGCACCCGTCGGCTCGTTCCGCAGAGCAGCCGAGGCAATGCTCACCCCCAGTTCCAGACCGACCAGGTGGTACGGCCTGTACAGGGCGGCGTATGCTCCCGACTCATCCGTCCGAAGGCCGTACTCGCGGAAACATCGCCCCACATACTCGGTGGGTGCCCGGAAGGTCACGTAGACTCCCCACCGGAGGTCCCCCTTGACCGGCCTCCCGTCCCGGTGGAGGCTCGAGGCCACTTCAACCACCCCGGGCTCCGGGAGCACTCCGCCCTCCGCCTCCGGCTTCAGAACCTCCGCCAGGTCGTCCACCCCCACGGGGGGAAAGGCGAGGCCGGCCGGTGGCGGCAGCAGCCCCGTGGCGTTCGCCACCGCCGCCATCTCGATGGCGGACTTGGTGCTATCCAGGAAGGAATTGTACAGTCGCGCGTTGAACTCGCCCCGGGCCACCTGCTCCGGGGTGAACCCGTAATGGTCGAAGACCATCTCGGGCGTGGAGGCGTGGTACTCGGGGAGGTACTTCGTCCCCTTGCCGGCTGCGATGACCTCGAAGCCGCTCGCCCGCGCCCAGTCCACTAACTCGCAGATCAGGGCGGGCTGATCCCCGTAGGCCAACGAATAGACCACCCCGGCTTGGTCCGCCCGCCGCTTGAGGGCTAGCCCCGCCAGGACGTCCGCCTCGACCGTGACCATGACCAGGTGCCGGCCGGCCGCGATCGTGGCCAGCGCGTGCCGGATGGCCGCCTCCGGGATGCCCGTGGCCTCCACCACCACGTCCAGGTCGGTAGCAATGAGCTGCTCGGGGTCCGCCGTGATGGCGATCCGGCCGGCCCTGGTCACATCAGCGATGGCCCCCACCGTCGCCGCCGCTGCGAGGCGCTCCTGGGGCCACCCCGCCCGGAGGCACGCATCGCGCGCCCGCTCGACGCTAAGGTCCGTGACCCCCACCACGCGCAGTCCCGTCATCCACCGCGCCTGGGCCAGGAACATCGTCCCAAACTTCCCCGCCCCGATCAGCCCCACCCGGACGGGGCGCCCCTGCGCCTCGCGTTCCTGCAACAGTCGGAAGAGGTTCATCACCACCCTCCTCTGCCAGTAGCCCCGTGCACCTTCCCTCAGGCGGAATGGGAGGATTCTCGCTCAGGTGGGGGCAAACGGCAAGACCGGGGCCGGGGCGTGAGCCTTGAGCCAGCGGGCCCGTCCCTGGGCCATGGGATTCGCCAGCCGCCACTCGGGCGCCCGCTCGAGGTCCACCGCGAGTGCGGGAATCCCGGGAGGACTCCGGGGGCGGGATCGAGGCGGCGCACCGGTATCGGATGGGTCTCAGGGCCTATGAAAAAGTGAATGCCGGGGGGTCGGGATGAAGGGCAGATAGGCGGACGGCGACACCGGAGTTGCGCCGTTGGAGATCGCCAGCTCGCATGCAGATTCCGCGGGTTGCGCACCCCAGGCCGCTCGATGTGTCAGGGCCGGCCCGCGGGCATCTCCCTTGGCATAGGTGTTGCTTTTCCCGCTCTGGCGAACCCGCCGCGGCCCACAAGGTCCGACCAGACAGATAAGGAGGGAGCCACCATGAAGCACAAGCATATCGTGACCGCCCTCGTGACCCTTGCGACCGTTTGCACCGCGCTTTCTGCCTTCGCTCGGGGGCCCGAGTACCTCGCGGAGCCCGACACGCAGCTGGCGCGAGGGGTAGTGAACCTAGCCACCGGCTGGGTTGAGGTGCCCAAACAGAGCGCCATTGGCGGCCAGGAGGCGGGCGGACCGGGGCTGCTCGGGGGCTTCTTCAAGGGGGTCGCGTTGAGCGCGGCCCGCACCCTGGTCGGTGGCTACGAAATCGCCACCTTCTGGGCCCCCACGCACTTCGAGCCGATGATGAAGCCGGCCACCGTCCTGGGCGGGAAATAATGCTCAGGGCGAGCCGACGTTCATCCAGACAGCCTTCACCTGGGTATACAGGTCCAGCGCATGGGCGCCGGATTCCCTGCCGTACCCGCTCATCTTGTAGCCGCCGAACGGCATGGCGGGATCGAAAACATTGTAGCAGTTCACCCAGATCACCCCGGCCTGGAGGGCCTTCGCCACGCGGTGGGCCTTTCGCACATCGCGCGTCCAGGCGCCGCCGGCCAGCCCGTAAAAGGTATTGTTGCTGAGCGCCACGACCTCGTCCAGTTCCTTGAACGGGATTGCCGTGACCACCGGCCCGAAGATCTCCTCCCGGGCGATCCGCATCTCCGGCCGGACGCAGTCAAACACGGTGGGCGGCACGAAGTAGCCTTTGCCATACTCCCCCGTCGTCAGGCGCTCGCCCCCCAGGACGGCCTTTGCCCCTTCCCCCTTGCCGATCTGGAGGTATCCCGTCACCCGGTCGAGCTGATCCTGTGAGATGAGCGGCCCCATCTGGGTGCTGGGGTCCAGCCCGTTTCCGACCTTGATCGTCGAGGCGTACTCGGCGACCCGCGAGATGAACTGGTCGTACACCTTCTGCTCCACGAAGAGCCGCGAGCCCGCGCAGCAGACCTGGCCCGAGTTGCGGAAGATCGCCCAGGCCGTCCCCGGCACCGCCTGCTCCAGGTCGGCGTCGGCGAAGACAATATCAGGCGACTTCCCCCCCAGCTCCAACGACACGCGCTTCAGGTTCCCGGCCGACGCCTTCACGATGATCTGCCCGGTGAGGTACTCGCCAGTGAATGCGATCTTGTTCACATCCATGTGCTCGGCCAACGCCGCCCCGGCCGTCGGGCCGAACCCCGGGCAGATGTTCACGACCCCGGCCGGAAAGCCGGCCTCCAGAATCAACTCGCCAAGGCGAAGGGAAGTGAGGGGGGTCTGCTCGGCCGGCTTCAGGACCACCGTGCATCCGACAGCGAGGGCCGGCGCCAGTTTCCACGCCGCAGTGATGAGCGGGCCGTTCCAGGGGACGATCGCCCCCACGACGCCGACCGGCTCGCGCAGCGTGTAGGTGAAGAACTCGCCGGGGACTGAGGTCTCGATCGTCTCGCCGTGGATCTTGGTCGCCCATCCCGCGTAGTAGCGCAGCAGCTCAGCGACTCGGGGAACCATTCCCTTTCGGGCCATGGTGATGGGCATCCCGTTGTCCAGGACCTCGAGCATCGCCAGCTCGTCCCCGTTGGCCTCGACCAGGTCCGCGAGGCGCAGGAGCAGGCGTTGGCGATCCGCAGGCTTGAGCTTCGCCCAGGTTCCGTGAAACGCCCGGCGCGCCGCCCGCACGGCCCGGTCAATGTCCTCGCGATCCGCCTCGGCCACGCTGGCCAGAACCTCGCCGGTCGCCGGGTTGATGGTCTCGAAGGTCTTTCCCGAAGCCGCCTCCACCCACTTCCCGTCAATCAGCATCCGCTTGGGCTGGGCGGCAAGGAACGAAACCAACGCTGGGTGAAGCTGTCCTGTCACGGCCATGCTCCGGCCTCCTCTTCGTTCTTAGTTTTTCATTATCGCGCCGACTCGCCAAAAATGCCAGGGTCTTCTTCCAACCTCGGGGCAGCCCGTCTCCCGGGCGACCTATCCGGCCCGGCGCTCCCGCGCTACGCGAATGGATAGAGGGACTGCCCACTTCTCCAGTCTTCCCGGCTCGTGTCTCCGAAAAGCACGCCCACCCGCCGCAGGGGGCCGACCCTGGAAAACCCAGCAGATCGGCGCCTTCCTCCGCGGCATCCGCCCCGTGGCGTTGCCTGGCCCCCTCCTTGCCTACGGTCTCGACGGAGCGCCCCTGAGACCGTCGGGGCGCGCCACCAAAGGAGGAAGCGTGAGCCAGAACGGGTATCCCGAGTACCGGTGGCTGGAGCGGGGGCAGGGCGAGGCCGTTCTCCTCTTCCATGGCCTCATGGGCCAGATTGACCATTGGGAATCCTCGGTGGTGACGCTGGGGAGAGTGTGCCGGGTCATGGCCTTGGAACTGCCAATCTTCCATCCGGCGCTCCCCGAGGCCTCCATTCCGGAACTGCGACGCTACGTCCTGTCCTTCCTGGACACCATGGAGATCCCGCGCGCGGTCGTGGGGGGCAATTCGCTCGGGGGACACGTGGCCCTGGGTCTGACCCTGATGCACCCGGAGCGGGTGTCCGGCCTGATCCTGGCGGGCTCCTCCGGCCTGTTCGAACGCGGCTACACGCGCGGGGTCCCCCACCGGCCGTCCTCGGAGTACG
>CAZRDA010000174.1:0-4442 GCA_964598715.1 uncultured bacterium
CCCCCGGGCCAGCCCGGAGCGGAGGGCCCAGGCGCGATGCACCACTTCCAGTACCGCGACGACGTCCTCCATTGCGAGGAGGTGCCCCTCCCGACCATCGCCCTGGAGGTGGGGACGCCCTTCTACTGCTACAGTCACGCCACGCTCACCCGCCACTTCCGGGTCTTCGACGAGGCCTTCGCCCCCATCCCGCACCTGATCTGCTTCGCGCTGAAGGCGAACAGCAACCTCGCCATCCTGAAACTCTTCGGCAGCATGGGGGGCGGCGCCGACGTCGTCTCCGGGGGGGAGTTGTTCCGGGCTCTCCGGGCCGGCGTCCCGCCCGATCGGATCGTGTACGCGGGGGTGGGGAAGACCCGGGAGGAGATCGCCTACGCGCTCAAGTCCGACATCCTCATGTTCAACGTTGAGTCCTCGCAGGAACTCCAGGTCATCAGCGACGTGGCGACGAACATGGGGGTGGACGCACGGGTGGGGCTCCGGATCAACCCGGACGTGGACGCGAGGACGCACCCGTACATCTCCACGGGCCTCCAAAAGAGCAAGTTCGGCATTGACATCTCCCAGGCCGTCGAGGCGTACGGGCTGGCGCAGGACCTCCCCCGGGTGCGGGTGGTGGGGATCCACCAGCATATCGGCTCGCAGATCACCGAGGTGGGCCCCTTCGTGGACGCCCTGGGGAAGATCGCGGCGCTCATTCCGGAGTTGCGGGCGCTGGGGACGGACATCCGCTATCTGGACGTGGGGGGCGGCCTGGGCATCACCTACAAGGACGAAAGCCCGCCGGTTCTGACGGATTTCGCGGAGGCGCTCATCGGGGTGGTGAAGGACCTCGGGTGCACCATCCTGCTGGAGCCCGGGCGGGTCATCGTGGGGAACGCCGGCATCCTGGTGACCCGGGTCCTCTACACCAAGCAGACCCCGACCAAGCACTTCCTGGTGGTGGACGCCGGCATGAACGACCTGATCCGGCCCAGCCTGTACGGCTCCTACCACGCTATCATCCCGGTTCACCGGAAGGAGGGAAGCCCGACCCTCACGGCGGACGTGGTGGGACCGATCTGCGAATCGGGGGACTTCCTGGCGAAGGACCGGGAGTTGCCGGCCGTGCAGGCAGGCGACCTGCTGGCGGTGATGAGCGCGGGAGCCTACGGCTTCACCATGGCCTCCAACTACAACGCCCGGCCGCGGGTGCCGGAGGTCCTGGGGAAGGGGCACCGGTACCTGGTCATCCGGAAACGGGAGACCTACGAGGATCTGATCCGGGGGGAGGAGGTTCCCGAGGAGCTGTAGCGCGGGGCGGGAGCGGCCGGCCGGGGAGGCCGGCGGCGGAGGAGGGCAAGCCATGAAGCGGTTCTTCCAGGGATCCATCGTAGCCATGGTCACCCCCTTTCGGGACGGGGCCGTGGATAAGGCCAAGATCCGGGAGCAGGTGGAGTTCCACGTGAAGCATCGCACCGACGCCATCGTCCCCTGCGGGACGACGGGGGAGGCCCCGACGCTCACCCACGAGGAGCACCGGGAGGTGGTCGAGGAGACCGTCAAGGCGGCCGCCGGCCGGCTGCCGGTCATCGCCGGGACGGGGACCAACAGCACCGCCAGGACGATCGCGCTGAACAAGCACGCGAAGGGGGCCGGCGCCGACGCGGTGCTCATCGTAAACCCGTACTACAACAAGCCGACCCAAGCCGGCCTGGTCGCCCACTTCAGGGCCATCGCGGATGCCGTGGACATCCCGATTATCATGTACAACATCCCGGGGCGGACCAGCGTGAACATGCTGCCGGAGACGGTGGCGGAACTGGCGGAGCATCCCAACATCGTGGGGATCAAAGAGGCCACCGGGGATATCGTGCAGATGACCCAGGACATCGTCCTCTGCCGGGGGAAGCTCTGCTTCCTCTCGGGAGATGACACGCTCACCTTACCCTTGATGGCCGTGGGCGGGGCCGGCGTCATCTCCGTGGTGGCGAACATCGTCCCGGCCGACGTGGTGGCGATGACCCACGCCGCCCTGAGCGGGGACTGGAAGCGGGCGCAGGAGCTGCACCTCCGCCTGTTCCCCCTCTGCCAGGCCATGTTCTACGAGACCAACCCGATCCCGGTGAAGACCGCGATGAGGCTCCTGGGACTCGGCAACGCCCAGTTGCGCCTGCCCATGACGCCGATGGGGGAGGCGAACGTCCGGAAGCTGGAGAAGGCGATGAAGGCGTACGGGCTGCCCGTCTAGGCAGGCCCGGGGGGCGGGGTGTGACCCAGAAGATCCGGGCCGTGGTGACGGGGGCGGCCGGGAAGATGGCCGGCCGCATGATAGCCCTGGTCCGGGAGGCGCCCGACTTTGTCCTGGTCGGGGCGACGGAGCGGCCCGGGCAGCCGGCCCTGGGTCGGGACGCCGGGGAGGTGGCCGGCGCCGGTCACGCCGGCGTGAAGGTCGCGGACGACATCGCGCCCCTCCTCCCCGGCGCGGACGTGGCCATTGACTTCACCGCCCCCGAGGCGTCGGTGGGCCACGTCCGCGCGGCCGCGGCCGCCGGGAAGGCGATCGTGGTCGGGACCACGGGACTGAGCAAGGACCATCTGGCGGAGATCCGGAGGCATGCGGAGCGCATCCCCTGCGTCGTCTCGCCCAACATGAGCGTGGGGGTGAACGTCCTCTTTCGCCTCCTGGCCGAGGCGGCCCGCCTCCTCGGGGGGGACTACGACGTTGAACTCTTCGAGGCCCACCACCGCTTCAAGAAGGATGCTCCCAGCGGCACCGCCCTGAAGATGGCCCAGGTGCTGGCGGAGGCGCTCGGGCGGGACCTGGAGCAGGTGGGGATCTACGGGCGGAAGGGGATGGTGGGGGAGCGCCCCAGGCAGGAGATCGGCGTTCACACCATTCGGGCCGGGGACATCGTGGGGGAGCACACGGTCGTCTTCGGAGGGATGGGGGAGCGGATCGAGATCACGCATCGCGCCCACAGCCGGGACAACTTTGGCCGGGGGGCGCTCCGGGCCGCCCGCTTCGCCGTCCGCGCCGCCCCCGGCCTCTACGACATGGGCGATGTCCTCGGCCTGAAGTAGTAGCCTCACCGTCGCGCCGACTCCGCGACAGGAGTCTCGATGACCTCCTTCCGCCTTGCGGACCGGCTGAGCCTTCTTCCCCCCTACCTCTTCGCCGAGATTGACCGCCTCAAGCAGGATGCCCTCCGGCGCGGCGTGGATATCATCAATCTCGGGGTCGGCGACCCCGACCTGCCGACGCCCCCGCACATCGTGCGCCGGCTAGCGGCGGCGGCCGTGGACCCGAAGAACCACCAGTACCCCTCCTACGAGGGGCTCCTGGCCTTTCGCGAGGCGGCGGCGGCCTGGTATATGCAGCGCTTCGGAGTCCGCCTGGACCCGGCCAGCGAGGTCCTCGCCCTCATCGGGAGCAAGGAGGGGATCGGCCACCTGCCGCTGGCCTTCGTGAACCCTGGGGATATGGTCCTGATCCCGAGCCCCGGCTACCCGGTGTTCCAGGCCGGGACCGTTTTCGCCGGGGGCACGCCGGTCTCCCTGCCCATTCGCAAGGGCAACGGCTATCTGGTGGAGCTCAAGGCTATCCCGGCCGACTTACTCTGGCGGGCCAAGATTCTTTTCTTGAACTACCCCAACAACCCGACGGGGGCCACGGCCACCCTGGAGTACTTCGCAGAGGCCGTGACCTGCTGCCGGAAGCACGGCCTCATCCTCTGCCACGACGCGGCCTACTCCGAGATCGCCTTCGACGGCTACCGGCCTCCGAGTCTGCTCGCCGTCGAGGGGGCGAAGGACGTCGCCATCGAGTACCACTCCCTCTCGAAGACCTACAACATGACCGGGTGGCGGGTCGGGTTCGCCGTCGGGAATGCCGAGATTCTCGCCGGGCTCGGGAAGATCAAGACTAACCTGGACTCCGGAGTCTTCCAGGCGATCCAGGAGGCTGGGATCGAGGCCCTCACGGGGCCGCAGGACTGCGTCGCCCGCCACTGCAAGGTGTACCAGGAGCGGCGGGATGTCCTGGTGGACGGGCTCCAGGCGGCCGGATTCGAGGTGGAGCGGCCGAAGGCGTCTTTCTATGTCTGGATCACGGTGCCCCGGGGGATCTCGTCGGCCGACCTCACGAAGCGCCTGCTGTCGGAGGCGGGGATCGTCATGACCCCCGGCAACGGCTTCGGGGAGCACGGCGAGGGGTACGTCCGGGCCGCCCTGACCGTGGACGTCAAGCGGATCCGCGAGGCCGTCCAGCGGATCCAGCGGCTTGACCTGCAGCCCGCCCGCTAGTGCCGGTTCAACGAATTGCGCCGAGGAACGCCGCCGAGCCGCGGGTGGCGCACGCCGGCGACAGGACCCGCGGCAGCACGGTCTGGCAGGATTGGGCCGAAGTACTTGGAACGGCACTAGGCGATCGGGGGGAAGGCCGGGGCCGCCCGCTCCGGCGT
>CAZRDA010000175.1:0-4428 GCA_964598715.1 uncultured bacterium
CCTGTGGTTTCTCGAGGCGCACCTTCAGGCGTGAGCGGAGCACCGCGATCGGGCTCCCATCGGCTCGGCGGTTCGGTTCGGGAATGACGACCGAGGGAATGATGGAGAATGCGGTGCGGCGCACCTATCGCCACATCGAGGTGCGGCCGATCGCCGGGGCGCTCGGCGCCGAGATCGAGGGTGTGGATATCGCGCGGCCCCTCGGGGCCGAGGTTGTCGCAGAGATTCACCAGGCCTTTCTCGACCATCTGGTGGTCTTTCTTCGAAACCAGAAGCTCACCCCGCAGGAGCAGGTCGCCTTCGCGCAGCGGTTCGGCCAGCCCATGGAATACCCGCAGCTCAAGGGCCTCCCCGACTGTCCGCTGATCACCCCGGTCATCAAGCGAGAGCACGAGCGGCTGAACTTCGGCGGCGTGTGGCATTCGGACACCGCCTATGTCGAGCGGCCGCCGATGGCGAGCCTGCTCTACGCCGTGGAGATCCCGCCCTACGGCGGGGACACCCTTTTCGCCAACCAGTACCTGGCCTACGAGACCCTCTCGGAGGGGCTGAAGCAGACGCTCGTCGGCCTGATCGGCATCAACTCCTCGACGAAGGCCGAGGCCTCGAAGACGCGCGAGGACCGCTTGCGCGACGCCGGTGCGGAGGTGAAGGTGCTCGTCGGGGAGCATCCGGTCGTGCGCACCCACCCGGAGACCGGGCGCAAGGCCCTCTACGTCAACGGCGGCCACACGACGCAGTTCAAGGGCTGGACGGAGCAGGAGAGCCGGCCGGTGCTCGCCTACCTCTTCGAGCACCAGGTCCGGCCGGAGCTCACCTGCCGATTTCGCTGGGAGCCCGGCTCCCTCGCCTTCTGGGACAATCGCTGCGCCCAGCACAATCCCGTGAATGACTATCACGGGTTCAGGCGCGTCATGCATCGGGTGACGCTGGCCGGAGACACCCCGTCCTGAGCGCCGGTGGCCGCCGGCTGCTCAGCGGTATGGCGTTCGGGAGCGCCGCGATTGACTGCTTTGCCGGAGCACGAACCGGCGAGGAGACCACCGCAGGGGTGAGACGATGACCGGTGCCCAGCTGATGATCCGTTGCCTCGAGCGCGAGGGGGTCGAGTGCATCTTCGGGGTTCCCGGGGAGGAGACTCTGGACCTCAACAATGCCCTGGTGGATTCGAAGATCCGCTTCATTCACGTCCGCCACGAGCAGGGAGCGGCCTTCATGGCCGATGTCTACGGCCGCCTCACCGGCCGGGCCGGCGTCTGCTTGGCCACGCTGGGCCCCGGCGCGACGAACCTGGCCACGGGCTTGGCCGACGCGAACCTCGACCGGGCGCCGGTCGTGGCCATCACCGGCCAGGTGAGCCGCAACCGCATGCACAAGGAATCCCACCAGTTCGTGGACATCGTCGCGGCCTTCGGACCGTTCACCAAGTGGAACGCCCAGGTGGAGACCGGGGCCATCATTCCGGAGGTGGTGCGGAAGGCCTTCAAGCTGGCGCAGGAGCAGAAGCCGGGGGCCTGCCACATCGAGCTCCCCGAAGACGTGGCCGGGGAGCCGGCGGAGGGGGAGCCCCTTCAGGTGGAGCGGCCAGGGCGTCCCTCGCCGGACCGCCTTGCGCTCGCCCGAGCCGCGGAGTTGATCAACCGGGCCGAGCGCCCGTTGATCCTGGCCGGGAACGGGGTCATCCGAGGCCGCGGCTTCCGCGAGTTGCGTGTCCTCGCCGAGCGGGCCGGGATTCCGGTGGTGAATACGTTCATGGCGAAGGGGGTCCTCCCGGCGGACCATCCCCTGGCGTTGATGACGATAGGTCTCGGCCACGGGGATCCCGAGCGGGCAGGCTTCCCCGAGGCGGACCTGGTGATCGCCGTGGGCTACGATCCGGTGGAGTACGGCCCCCGGATGTGGAACCCGAAGCGGCGGCTCCAGATCGTTCACCTGGACTTCACGCCGGCGGAGGTGGACGCCCACTACGAGCCGGCGGTGGAGGTGGTGGGGGACGTCCGGGAAGCCTTCGAGCTCCTGGCCCCCTTGGTGGCAGCGGTGGACCGGCGCCCCCCAGCCAAGCCGGACCAGGACGCAGGTTGCCGGTCCGAGGCGTTCCCCCTTCTGCCCCAGCGGATCCTCAGCGACCTCGAAGCCGTGCTGGGCCCCGAGGACCTGGTGATCTCTGACGTGGGGGCCCACAAGCTCTGGGTGGCCAGGTGCTATGGCGCGCGCCTCCCCAACACCGTGATCATCTCGAACGGGTTCGCGGCCATGGGGATCGGGCTGCCCGGGGCCATCGCGGCCAAGCTGGTCTTCCCGCAGCGGCGGGTGGTGACAGTGACCGGAGATGGGGGATTCCTGATGAACGTCCAGGAGCTGGAGACCGCCAGGCGGCTCGGACTCCCGCTGGTCGCGTTGATTTTTCGCGACGACGGCTACGGCTCAATCCGCTGGAAGCAGGAGCAGCGGTTCCGGCGCACCGCTGGGGTCGAGTTCGGCAACCCGGATTTCGTCCGGCTGGCGGAGGCCTTTGGCTGCCGCGGATTTCGGGTGGAGACGGCGGGCCAACTCAGCCCGATTCTCAGGGAGGCCCTGGCCCATACGGGCCCGGCGCTCATTGACTGCCCGGTGGACTACCGGGAGAACGACCGCCTGGGCGAGGGGTGAGGTACCCCGGCCGGAAAAGGGAGGTCCATTCATGCCAGAAACCCCTGCACCTCGTGATTCGTGGACGCAGCTCTCGCTGGTTGATGCGTTGCTCGCGCGGCGCTCGCGCCGCTTTGGGAAGGGGATGCGCTTGAATGGCGGGCCGCTCGCCTACCAGAGCGCCCAGCCGCCGCAGCCGCTTTCCCTGGAAGAAGAGGCCGCCCTCGCGTTCGCGGCCTGCGGCGTCACCGGGTACGCGTTGGCCGACCTGCCCTACCAGACGGGTGACCGGCCCGAGGCCGGGAGCGGGAACATCATGACCCACTTCATCGGCCGCACCGTGCCCAGCGGCGACGCCATGCACGACTGCACAGTCTTCGTCATCAACGACCAGGGGGTGTGGTTCCTCCGGCGGCCGCAGGACTTTCCCCGCTCCGAGATCCCTGGTCTGGTGCAGGCTGCGGAGCAGCACCGCTTTGTCGAACTCTACGAGAAGAGCCGGGTCCGTATCAGCGACCGGCGCGTGGATCCGCCGCGCGAGTGGCCCTTTGTGGCCCCCTTTAACAAGTATTCGGCCAATGTTCCCGGCACGACCTACTTCCTCCCCGTGATCGAGATCACGTCCCTGTACATCAATGTCATGCTGTCCTTCTTCGACGATGAGTTCGCCATGTTCGCCGTGGACGATCGGAATGGCCATCAACCGGCCGGCATCGCGCGGTTCGCTCGCTCCGCAGGCGGCCATCTTCACGACGATCCGAAGGTGGGGCGCCTGGCGACCATCAGCGGCCTGGAAACCTGGATGTGCGAGTTTTGCACCATCGAGATGGGCGGCATCCTGCAGAACCTGGGCCTGATGACCGCGGCGCTCGGTCTGGGCGGGTTCCCGCATTTCGCAGCCCATCCCATCTGGTTCCAGGCCCTTGGGTTCCGGATGGAGCAGGTCCCCTCATCGAAACTGATGGCCTTCCTTCCGGTGAAGGAGGGCCTGGCCATCCCCGTTGCCGTGGGCCTGGAACGGGCGGGAAGGGTGCTCATCAAGCCGTTTTGCCCGCCGTACTACAAGAACATGGAGGAGGCGGTGCTGGCCTTCGTGGACTACAAGTTCGCCCAGGGAAAGGGAACGTTCCGCGACGGAGGCGCGGCGACGGGTTGGAAGGAGGGTGCGAAGGTGCAGGCGGGCATCCCCAAGTACGAAGACCGGACCATCGCCGCGACCATCGCCTACTGTGACTACATCTACCAGCGCTACGGCCGATTCCCGTGCACCACCGACCCCTTCCGCACGCTGCTCGCGTACCAGGCGCACCACCTGGACACGCAGTTCTACGACCGGTTTTACCGTGCCGAGGCGCTCACGCCGGCCCATCGCCAGCACCCGGCGCACTGACCCGACCGGGGGACGGCCACCGGGCCGAGGGAGTGGAGGCATGCCGCTTGTTCGTATCTCGTTGATGAAGGCGAAGCCCGAGGGCTTCGGGAAGAAGGTTGGCGAGATCGTCTATCGAGCGATGGTCGACACGATCAACGTTCCCGCGAAGGACAATTTCCAGATCATTACGCAACACGAGAAGAACAGCCTGATCTATGATCCGAGCTATCTCGACATACAGCGGACTGACGGGGTCATCTTCATCCAAATCACGCTGAATGAAGGACGGAGTGTTGAGTTAAAGAAGGCATTGTATCGAACGGTCGCGGAGCGCCTGCATAAAGACCTGGCGGTCCGGATGGAGGACGTATTCATTAGCCTCGTTGAAGTCAAAAAGGAAAACTGGTCCTTCGGAAATGGCATTGCCC
>CAZRDA010000176.1:0-4417 GCA_964598715.1 uncultured bacterium
TAGTACACCGGAGCCACCGCCAGGTGGATCTTGGCCGCCCAGTCGGGGGTCTCCCTGCCCGGGGGCGGGATGAGGCCCTGGAAGCGTGCCTTCAACTCCCACCAGAACCGGTTGAGGTCGGCCTCCGGCGTCCGGTAGAGCGCGCGCTCGAAGTGGACCATCACCAGCCCCCAGCGGGCGAAGAGGAGCATGCCGAAGCGGTGGCGGGCCGCCGCAGCGGTGGCCAGCGCCGCGGCCTCGCCGGCCGGCAGGCCGGCCACTCCCGTGAGCCAGGGGGCCTGGTACACCTGCCGCTCCAGGAGCATGGCGACCGCCTCGGTGGTGAAGGTGTGGGCCGGCACCCGCAGGAAGTAGGGGAGGCCCCGGTCCAAGTACTTGTCGTAGACCGCGTGGCCCCCCTCATGGAGCAGGGTTCGCATCCAGTGCTCGTTCCCCACCAGGTTGCAGAGAATCCGGATGTCCCCCTCCCGGTCAATATCCGTGCAAAAGCCGTGCTGAGACTTCCCCGGCTTCTCGAACAGGTCGCTGCGGGCCAGGATGTCACGGACCTCGAGGCCCAGCCCGTCGAAGGAGGCGACCACCAGCGCCGGCAGGTCGGCACCCGCGAAGAGGGGATCGAGGTTGAGATCGCGGCCGGGGGGCGGGCGCTGGAAGAAGGGGTCGGCATAGTGCCAGGGACGGAGCGCCCCCTCGCTCACGCCGAAGCGGGCGCACACCTCCGCGTCCAGGCGCGCCTTCTCGGGGAAGAACGGACGGGCGGTCCGGCGGTCCAGTTCGTCCAGGAGGGCGAAGAGCCGGGCTTCCGTGAGCTCCTGGGTCTCCAGGGCGAAGGCGTAGTGGTCCGAAAACCCCATGCCCCGGGCGACCCGGTTGCGGAGGCGGACCATCTCACGGATGAGCGGGGCGACCTCCGGGCCGATCTGCTGGGAGGCCTCCCAGGCCTGCTGCCTCAGGGCCACGTCGTCGGAGACCCGCAGGATTTCCTCCAGGGCATTGGCCGTCACGGGCCGGCCATTCAGCGTGCTCCGGAACGTGTCGAAGCGCTGCTCCGCTTCCGCCTCCAGCCGCTCCAGCGCCTCCAGGGTCTCCCGGTCCATCTGGCTCGCCCGGAACTCCAGGAACAGTTCCTGGACCTGGCGGGCGAGCAGGGGATCGGGAAGCCCCGCGAGGTGCGCGTGCCATTCCTGCAGGGACCGGTACCCGACCGGGTTCGCGTAGAGGCTGCGCCGGGCGATGCCGAGACGGACGGCCTCCTCCTTCCAGCGGTCCTCCCCCGTGACGGCCAGTTGCCAGGCCGCCTCGTTCAGCGCCTTCTCCAGGGGCCGGACGGCCGCCTCGTGCCCCTGGATGAAGGCGGCGACCTCCTCCCTCACGCGGGCCCCCCCTCCCCCTGCAGTTCTCCCAGCACCGAGCCCCTCCACAGACAGACAACCGGCGGGCGCATCGCCTCGCCCGCCGGCCGTCGGATCAGTACTGGTTATCCACCTTCACCCGGCCCTGCTCATCGTAGATGTACACCTCGCCCGGCTGCTCATCCAGGGCCTTCTTGTGGGAACTATCGCAGTAGGGCTTGTTCTTCGAGAGCCCGCAGGCGCACAGCCAGATGGGTCCCTTCACCTCCTCCGGGAGGATCCGGTAGGGCTTGTTCCGCTCGTGCTTGATCAGGCGCGCCATCGCTGACCTCCTGTGTGGGGTTGGGCGTCCGTCCATTATCCTCGCCGGCTTCCGGCCGGTCAAGACACTGGAGCCTCCCGAGGGACATTATCACTGAGCACGTACAGGGGAAATTTAGAGTATTGATCTATCAGCGCAAATTCGATAGACTATGGTCTCCCTATCGCACCAGCAACATACGACCGCTCCGCAGTTCCGAGGAGAGCCGCGAAGTGTCTCCTCGCCGATCATCTATCTGCGAGACGGAGGACCGGCCATTGCGCCGTTGGCCCTCACTTTCCCACGGTAACCGCAGACCGAATCATTCCGCCCCTAGAACTGGCCGAGGCTCATCAGCAAAGGGTGGAAGCCTCGTGGAGGTCCTCGTATCCCTCGCTATCATCGCTCTGTTTGCCTCCGGCATAGCGGCGTTGGCCATTGCCATCGTCAGCGGGAATGAGAAAGCCAAGTCCATGGACATCGCCGTCTATCTGGCCCACGACCGCTTGGAGACCCTCCGGAACACCCCCTATGCGAACATCACGCCTGCGAGTGAGGAGTACGGGACTGTTAGAGCGGGGACCCCTTCCGTACCGTTTCCGGCCTTTCAGCGGTCCGTCACGATCCAGGACAACACCCCCACCGCAGGTGTGAAGCGAGTTGTGGTCACGGTCTCCTGGCGGGGCGGCAGCGTGAGGGAGGAGGCGCTGGTGGGGCAATGAGCAGGGGCGCGCGACCCGGCAGCCTCCTCGGGGGAAGGGCCGCTCAGGCCGGCGTCACCCTGACCGAGTTGCTGGTCACCATGGCCGTGACCGGCCTCATCGCCGCGGGCCTGTATGGCTTCTTCATGACGACCTCCCAGACCTACACCGACCAGGCGGTTATCGCCCGCATGCTCCAGAATGCCACGACCGCCATGAGCCGGATCAGCCAGGATATCCGGATGGCCGGGACCTTCTGGTCCACGCCGTGCGCCCTGGAGCCCCTGGTGAGCGCCACCAACGGCCCCCCGGGCCGGATCGAAATCCGCCAGATGCTGGATGATCCCGCCGTGCGGATTGAGGTGGCCCCGCTCCCCCCAGCCGGGCAGTCCCAGACCAGTGCGGTCCTCCAGGTCGTTTCGACAACGGGGTTTCAGGCGCGGGACACCGCGTTCATCACTGATGGGGTGCAGTGTACGCGGTTCACGGTGACCCAGGTCGTCGGGGGGGGGCCCCCGGGGCTCCAGCACAACCCCGCAGCGGACCTCAACTCGCCCGGGGGCCCGGGCTACCTCTACCCCGCCGAGACCAGCCTGGTGTACCGGGTAGCGACCAACCGGCGCGTCATCTACTCCATTGATACCTCGGACCCGGCCACTCCCTGGCTGACCCGAGATACGGGCACCGGACCCAGGCGGCTCGTGCCCGATATCGAGAGTCTGCGCTTCTCCTATGTGATGAACACCGGCCCGATCATCAGCGATCCGGCCACCGTCACCACGGCGGCCCAGGCGGCCATGATTCGGGTCGTGCACGTGAGCGTGACGTCCCGGGCGGACCGGCCGAATCGCCTGGTGGGGGGGGACGGCTTGCGCCGCCAGACCCTGGGGTCAGACGTCCAGTTGCGCAACCTCGGGCAGTAGGCCCGTCTCGGCGAGGACCATGGGGCTTCAGACGGTCCACAGGGGAGAAGGCGGCTACATCCTGTTCGTGGGCCTGGCATTTTCCATCCTGCTCGGCCTGGGGAGCCTCCTGGCCATCGGGGCCACGATCAGCGAGGTGCAGAGCGCCGGCCAGCAGCTCCGCGACAAGCGGGCCTTTTTCCGGGCGGATGGGGGGGCGGCGCTCTGCCTCCGGGAGATGCGCAACCGGCTCCAGCGCGATCTGACGGCGCAGCTCCTGACCCTGGGCAACAACATTGCGGCCGTCGAGACCTACGTCACCAATAATGACCCCGCCGGGTTCCTGGCGACCTACGCCCACCAGGCCGGGACGTCCTACGGCGGCGCCTTCCAGCGGGTCAGTGCCTCGGAGGCGCGCCTCACCCCGAGTTTCACCCCATCGGACGCCACCGGCCCCTACGCCTGCACCCTCACGTTGCTCTCCCGCGCCGCCCCGGTCACCCAGGGGACGGCGTTCGCCCCCGCCCACCTCTTCCGGTACCGCTATAGCATTGACGGCTCGGCCACGGAGGGGACAGCGGTCCGGCAGGTGAACCTCCAGGGGATCATTGCGGTGCAGGTGCAGCAGGACACCTTTGCCCGCTATGCGCTGTTCACCAACCGGCAACGGAACGCTGCCGGCTCGCCGGTCTGGTTCACCAACCGGACCAACTTCTCGGGGCCGGTCCACACTAACGGCCAGTTCAACTTCGCCCTGAACCCCAGCGGGACCTTCACCGGCCTGGTGACCAGCGTCTCCTCGACGGCGAAGTACTACGACAGCGGCTCCCCCCGTGACCTGAACGCCGACCGGAACGCCGACCTGGACGTCCCGACCTTCGGGGCCGGGTTCGAGCGCGGGGTGCCGAATATTCCCATGCCCTCGACGACCGTCGCAGACCGCCATCGGGAGGTTGCCCTCGGCCTGCCCCTGGGGAGCGGAGTCCCCAGCCACCCGGACGGCGTCTACCCTGGGGCGTACGCCGAGGCCATGACGGGCGGGATCTACATCAGAGGCAACGCTGCCCTGATCCTGAGTGCGGGCTCCAACACCGCCATCTACACCGTCACCCAGGGGGGCACGACCACCACGGTGATGGTCAACTACGCGTCGAACCAAAC
>CAZRDA010000177.1:0-4256 GCA_964598715.1 uncultured bacterium
GGGCCTTCGGCTCCGCCACGATGAGGTCCCCCAGCATGGCGTAGGAGGCGGTCACCCCTCCCGTGGTGGGATCGCACAGGACCGAGATGTAGGGCTGCCCGGCTCGCGCGAGGCGCCCGAGGGCGGCGCTGGTCTTGGCCATCTGCATCAGGGAGAGGACCCCCTCCTGCATCCGGGCACCGCCCGAGCAGGAGACAATGATCACCGGGCAGCGGCCCCGGATGGCCCGCTCCACGCCTCGAGTGATCTTCTCCCCGACCACCGAGGCCATGCTCCCGCCCATGAAGTTGAACTCCATGATGCACAACTGGACCTTGTGGCCGCCGAGCGTCGCCTCCCCGGAGAGGAGGGCATCGTCCATGCCGGTCGCCTTCTGCGCCGCCTTCACCCGTTCCGGGTAGGACCTGGCATCCTTGAAGTTCAGCGGATCCAGGGAGCGCAGCCCGGCATCCCACTCCTTGAACGAGTGCGGGTCCGCCAGGAGGCCCAGACGGGTCTTGGAGTCAATGCGGAAGTGGTGGTCGCACTTCGGGCAGACCCCGGTGTTGCGCTCCAACTCCTGCTTGTAGATGATCTCCTTGCAGGCCTCGCACTTGACCCAAAGCCCGTCCGGCTCCTTGAGTTTCGTTTCCTTGATGCTGGCGGTCGGCGCCTTGCGTTTGAACCAGGCCATGACTCCCTCCCCGCACGGGTTGGTGGTTCCCTATACTACACCGCAGGAGGGGGTGTCAAGCGACAGAACCCCGCCAGGAGATGAGCCCCGCTCTGCCCGCTTCCGCAATAACTTAGCCTCGCCAGGCGAGGGAGACGCCCCAGACGAGGAGGAGGCTACCGGCCAGTCGGCTCACCAGCATGCCTCGCGCCACCACCTTTTCCAGCAAGACGAATCCGGCGATGAGGGCGATCCAGGTGAGGTTCATCACTCCCCCGACAAAGAGGAGCGCCATCAGGACCCAGCAGCACCCGAGGCAATAGGCGCCGTGGCGGAGCCCCATCCGGAGGGCCCCGCCCGCTCCCTCCCGCCACCTCGTGAGGAGGAAATCGAGGGGCGACTGACAGTGGACGAGACATGCCCTCTTGAGCGAAGTGAACTGATAGGCGCCGGCCGCCCCGAGGATTATCCCGCCCAGGAGGGGGCTCGCGATGGCCAACCCTGGAGAAAGCAGCATCAGAGTGTGGAGGCGCCACTGGGCAGCGGTGGCCAGGAGGCTGAAGCCCCCCCAGACCAGGAGGTAGCCGAGGAGGAACATCGCAGTCGAGACCACCGGGGTCCCCTGGGCCCCCCGCTTCCGATTGACGGTGGAGAAGAGCAGCAGGACAGGGGCCGCCGAGGGGAGCATCATGGCGGCCATCATGACGGCCCACATGGTCGCCGTCGCCGCCCCGTCAGCGATACCCCAGGGGGCTGTCCGGGGCATGGCCATCTCGTGGCCCAGGCTGCCCGGCGAGAGGGCACCGGCCCGGCGCAGGAGGTCAAGCCACGCAAGGGCCACAAGCCCCACGAGGCCGAGCGAGACCAGCAGGCGGTCCCGCTTGAGCCAGGGCGTCAACGCATCCGCCCGGGCGGTCCCCGCGTCCGACTCCGGGAGCGACACCATCAGCCTTTCAGCCCCGCCTGGGTGTGCTCTACCTCCGCCAGGCCGCTGTGGGTGCTCTGATGGTCGAACTTGATGGCGCCGGTGCCCTTCAGCACCACCGTCTGGGCCACTTCCATCTCTTTGTACTCCATGCCGCCGGGCATCTGGACAATCACCCGCTGCTTGCGGCCGGTGGCAGGAATGGTCAGGGGAGCGGACGTGGTCTCGCCGAAGCCCGGCACCAGAAGCCGCGCCGTGCGCTTCGCCCGGTCAAACTTGAAGGTGATCGGTACAAACTGGGGCTCGAGGACGGTGCTCACAACAGAGGCCACGACCTCGAACCACGCCCCACCCGCCTTGCCGCTCAGGATCTGGAGCAGGGCATTCCTCTGCTCCTGGGTCGCCCGCCGATCAATGAAGGGTTGCACGGTGCCGCTTCCTTCGTGAAGAGCCCCGGGCCAGCGGTAAATGACGGCCCAGTTCAGGCCGTCCAGTTTGACCTTGCCAAAGTTACCTTTCACAACGTGCATACCGTTCAAGCCCTCGCACCCAGGACCCGGATAGGGCAGGCCGACAGTATCGCAGGGGCAGGTGGCGATGCAGTTGCAATTCTTGAGGTATTGACCCTTCATCCGCCAATTGACGCTCGCCATAAGCTCTCCTCCCCTATGGTTGTAGTGGGCGGAACTCGGATCTTCGCCGTGCGGGCGGAGGAGTCACGCGGGTCGACGAGGTAAAGACCAAACCCCCATTACTCATCTTTGAGCAGCGATCGAATCTCCTTCCGAAGCGCAGGGGTATTCTCGTGTCCGTGCTCCTCAACAGCATGCCGAACCGCAACCGTGAGCACTTCCTCTTCCGTTCCAGCAATGGTCAGTGTACAGCCCTTCTCGCTTGGGAAAAGCCTGCAATCCACTACCTTTCGCCTTGGACGTGCCATGCTTCTCACCTCCCGTCTCCAGATGGAAGGAATCGAATCCCTGTTCCGCGGCAGCAAGATAAAACAACGATGTCGCTAGGCCCGCCGCGCATCGGTGCGCGGGCGCCCTAATGACTTTCTCGACGAGCGAGACCGTGATTCTGCGTGCTAAATACCCCCGACCCCACCGTTTGTCAAGCCCCCGTACTCAGCAGCCCGGTCCGTACGGCGCGGCGGCGCGCCGGCCCCCCCTTTTCCCCTTGACTTTCGCCCGCCCCTTCTCCACCTTGAGGGCCGACGTCGCGCCATGCCCCGATCCGCGGAATACCCGGTCCACAAGCACGGCATCCGCTTCTTCCTCTGGGAGAAGCACCGCACCGCGTGGTGAGCCCGGAGCCCCGATGTCCTCCACTCTCCCCCTGGCCGAGCGGCTGGAGGAAGTCTGGCGGCGCGCCGCTGGCGGCGCGCCGGCCCTGCGCGCCCGCTTCGCAGCCGCGGCGAGCAAGGTCGGAGCAGCCGTCCACGAGGCCGGCTCCCGGGAGGCCGCCCTGCGCCTGGTGTCCCAGTTGGCGGAGAGCCGGGGGGCGCGGCGCCTCGTCGCCGCGGACCCGGCGTTAGCCGAGGGGCTGGCCCAAGCAGGGCCGTCTCTTCCCACCGCCGACGCCGAGCGTGACCCCGCCAGTCTCCTCCCCGCGGAGTGGGGCGTCTCCTGGGCCGTCTGCGGCGTGGCCGAGACCGGCTCCCTTATTGTTCACATTGACCCCCCCGATGCGCGCCTGACCACCATGCTCCCGGCGGTGCACGCGGCCCTGCTGCCGGATACGGCCATCGTGGAGAACCTGCAGGACGGCCTGCTGGTCACCCGGGACCGGATCCTCCGGCTCCAGCGGGCAGGCCGGCCCTCGTACCTCTCCTGGGTGACCGGACCGAGCCGCACGGCCGACATCGAGCGGGTCCTGACCATCGGGGTGCACGGCCCGCGCGAACTGCACATCGTTCTGGTCGCGGGGGAGGGTCCCCCGTGAGCCGGCAGGCCGAGTTCCGTCGGCGGGCCGCCGAGGCGCTCGCGAAGCCCGGGATCCGGGCTGCCCTCACCCGGTTCGGGACCGCCTACCGGAAGTCCCGGGCGGATGCGCTGGCGGTCCTGGACTACGAGGCGGCCCGGACCAGCCTGCGGGCCTCCAAGGAAGATGCGATCGCCCGCATCCCGGAGCTGGCAGCCGAGTTCATCGCCAATGCCCGGAAGGCTGGGGCCATCGTCGTCGAGGCCCGGACCGCGGAGGAGGCCAACGCCTACATCGCCGAGCTGGCGGCCCGGCGGGGCGTCCGGCTGGCGGTGAAGGCCAAGTCCATGGTGTCGGAGGAGATCGAACTGAACCACTACCTCGAGCGGCGGGGGATCCGGGCGCTCGAGATGGACGCCGCCGAGTGGATCATCCAGCAGGCCGGCGAGCGCCCCTCCCACAGCGTCATGCCGGCGATCCACCTCTCGAAGGAGGAGGTGGCGGGCATATTCACGACCGCCCTGGGCCGTGAGATTCCCGCCCACATCCCGACCATGGTCGAGACGCTTCGGACGGAACTCCGTGAGAAGTTCCTGGAAGCGGGGATGGGCATCTCCGGAGCCAACATCGCGGTGGCCGAGACCGGGACCGTTGTCATTGTCACCAATGAGGGCAACGGCCGCCTGGTGACGACAGCCCCTCCGGTGCACGTGGCCCTCCTGGGCTACGACAAGCTCGTCCCCACCCTCGAGGAGG
>CAZRDA010000178.1:0-2234 GCA_964598715.1 uncultured bacterium
GGGCACGGCCATCGAGCGGCGGGTCGGGATCGAGACAGTCCCGCACCTGACCACCCGGGACATGTCGGTGATGGGGTTGCAGTCCGCCCTGATGGGGGCCTGGGCGGTGGGGGGCATCCGGAACATCCTGGCCATCACCGGCGACCCGCCCTCCCTGGGGGACTATCCCCAGGCCCGGGGGGTCTTCGAGATTGACTCGATCGGACTGGTCCACCTCATCCAGCGGCTGAACCAGGGCCTGGATTACGCCGGGAAGGTGATCGGGCCGCCCACGGCCTTCACCGTGGGGGTCGCCCTCAACCCGACCGCCCAGGACCTGGACACGGAGATGCGGCGCTTCGAACAGAAGGTGGCGGCCGGGGCCCAGTTCGCCATGACGCAGCCCCTCTTCGCCCCCGAACTGTGGACCGACTTCCTGAAGCGCCTGGGGAGGCCGCCCATCCCTGTCCTGGTGGGGGTCTGGCCGCTCGCCTCCTACAAGCAGGCCCTTCGGCTGCACAACGAGGTCCCGGGGATCGTCGTGCCCGACCGGGTCCAGGACCTGATGAAGCAGGCCGGGCCGGAGGGCCGGGCCGAGGGCCTCCGGATCGCGCGGGAGGTGTACGCCGCCGCCCGCGAGACGGCGGCCGGGGTCTACGTGATCCCGCTTTTCAACCGCTACGAGGAAGCCCTCGCCGTCCTGGCGGAGTAGAGCCCGTGCAGCGGCGATTGACCGGAGCCCTGCTCGTCCTGCTCCTCGCCGCCGGGGCGACCGGGGCCGCCGAGCAAGACCTCCGGACCCTCGTCCTGTTGCACGTCATCAAGCGGGAAGCCCTGTTCTTCAGCGGCCGGACCGGGACCTGGACGGCCGTCCGGCTGGACTCGGGGGAGCGGGTCGTGAAGACGGGGGCCGACGGCGCCGTGGCCGTGGTCCTGACCAGCCGCCGGGCCATCGGGTTCTCAGCCCTGCTGGGCCAGGTGGATGAGATTGTTGTCCCGGAGGAGGAAGGCCTGGACGCGTTCCAGGTCTCCGGGGAGGTGGCCAGCGTGCTGACCCGCCGGCGGGCCCTGGGCTTCTCGGCGCAGGCGGGGCGATGGGCGGAGGTCCAGCGGTTCCAGCTCGGGGCGGGCCCTTGAGGCCTTCGGCGCGCCACGAGCGGAAAAGAAAAGCCCCCGCGGGAACCCTCTCCCGCGGGGACTTTCCCCCGCCCAGCGGCAGGTGAATCGTCAGGGAGTCTGGGGGCCCTGGCCCGGCTCGGGGCCGCCCTCCGACTGGTGCTGCCCACGGCGGGCCTGGAACTCAGCCCGAAGGGCCTGAAGTCGTGTCCGGTACTCGGCCTTCAGGCTCTCCGTGCGCTTCCGAAACTCTTCCTTGAGGGCCCGCATCCGCGTGTGATATTCCTGGCGAACCTCCGGGCTCCCTCCCGGCCGCTCGGGGGCTCCGGCCTCAATGGGACCCATGCCCGCCAGCAGCAAGAGCCCAGCCAGGGCGGCCATCTGCCACCCATTCTTCCGCTTTCGCATCGCTTGCCTCCAGGTCTGTTCGGGGCCGGGGACCATCCCCGGCCTGATCCCTTAGACCCAACGCGGAGGCAGCAGTTGAAGCGCGGGAGAGTCGCGGATCAGCCCGCAGCCGCCGGGGGGCGTTCAGCCATGGGCGTTGGGGCACTCCCGTAGAGTTCCTTGAGCTTCTTGAGCAGGGCCCGCCCCGTCAGGACCGTCTCTCCCCGGTCGTTCCGACACTCGAGGGCGACGCGCACGACGCCCTTCGCGTCAATCGTCTCGATGGTGCCGATCGCGGTCACACGATCGCCGGGGCGGACGGGCGCGGTGAACTCGATCTCCTCCCGGAGGAGAACGCACCAGGGGCACAGTTCCGCGACCACCCCCGAGAAGAGGCTCGCGACGTGAAACCCGTGGGCGATCCGGCCCTTGAACCGCGTCCGTCCCGCCAGGGCCTCGTTGAAGTGGAGCGGGTTGAAGTCCAGGGAGAGAAAGCCGAAGAGGAGGGTCCCCGCGTCCGTCACGGTTTTCGTACGCTCGACCCGCATGCCGGCGTAGAGGTCCGCATGCCCCGGTCTGGGCGACCCACCCTCGCTCCGTGCCCGAGGCGCGCCGGCCACCCCCGCCAGGAAGCGGCCGAGCGCCTCCCCCTGCTCAGCCTGGGCGCGCAAGAACTCCCCCCAGAGGGCCTGGCAGCCCTTGAGCGGGGCGAGAGTCCAGATGGCCCATGCCTGCATGAGCTGCCGCATTCC
>CAZRDA010000178.1:2334-4230 GCA_964598715.1 uncultured bacterium
GGCCCGGATGGATCGGTACGGAATTTGCTCAAGGTCCGCCTGCTATGGGTCGCCCAGCCGCATTCGAATCGAGACCGCAGATCGCCCCGCCGGAGCGGGACGCCCCCGGCCCTGCAAGTCGCCGGGGGGCGGGCGCACCCCGCCCCGCCTCCCGCTTTGTGGAGGCGGAGACGGCCCGCCTGCACTATCTCGTGGCGGCGCCCGGCCGCGTGAACAGCCCCGTCCTGCTCCTGATCCACGGGACGGGCGGCAACGCGGCCTCCTGGCACTACCAGCTCGACGGCCTCCGGGAGGTCGCCCGCCCCTTCACGGTGGACCTCCCCGGGCATGGCCTCTCAAGTCGCATCGGGTCGCCCTCCGTCCAAGCCTACGCGGAGGCCATCGCGCAGACGATAGCCCACCTCCATTCCGGCCGCTTCTTCGTCGCCGGACACTCCTTGGGGGGGGCGGTGGCCCTTGAACTCGCCCTCCGATACCCGGAGCGGGTCCGGGGGCTCATTTTGCTCTCGACCGGAGCCCACTTCCCGGCCCTGGCCGCGACCCCAGACCTGTTCCTCCTTCCGGTCACCGCCGCCCCTGAGAGGTTCCGGGACCTGTTTCTGGGGGAAGGGGTAAGCGCCGAGGCGCTGGCTCTTGCCCGGGCTGCGGTGGCCGGCTGTCCCCCCGAGGTCATCCGGGCCGACATCAGCGCCGCGAAGGTCTTCGACGCCCGGGCGGCCCTCCCCTCCCTCCGGTGTCCCGTCCTGATCCTCTGCGGGACCGAGGACCACATCACGCCGCCGCGGTACGCGACCTGGCTGAAGGAGGGTCTCCGCGACGCCCGGGTGATCCTGATCCCCGGGGCGGGGCACATGCTTCCCCTCGAGCGACCGGAGCAGGTCAACGCCGCGATCGCCGAATTCTTGCGGGAGCAGGGCCTGCTCGCCCGAATCCTCCGCCGCGCCCGGCGCGCGAGCCTCTCCCTGCTCCGCCGCTGCCTCACGCGATAGGCCCGGCCTGTCACCCGCGACGAGGCGCGCCGCGTCTTTACGGGGGGCCGCCGTCGCGGTACACTCCGCTCCATGATGCCGTCCTACCTGGCACGAAGCGAGAGTGGCGAACTTCACCGGCGCGCCGAGCGCCTGATGGAATTGCTTCAGGCCTGCGACATCTGCCCCAAGCTCTGCGGCGTCAACCGCCTGCAGGGCGAGGTGGGGTTCTGCTGGAGCGGGGCGGAGCCGGTGGTGAGCGCCGTCGTGCCCCACTTCGGCGAGGAGCCCTGCCTCACGGGGACACGGGGGGCCGGCAACATCTTCTTCGGCAACTGCAACATGCGCTGCGTCTACTGCCAGAACTGGCAGATCAGCCAGGACTGGAAGGGCCAGCGCCGCAACACGGTCTCCATCGAGGGGCTGGCGGAGGCCATGCTGGCGCTCCAGGAGAAGGGCTGCCACAACATCAATCTGGTTTCCCCCACCCACTTCGTCCCGCAGATCGCGGCCGCCCTCGCCATCGCTGTCCCGCGGGGGCTTCGCCTCCCGCTCGTGTACAACACGAACGCCTACGACAGCGTGCCCGTCCTCCGGCTCCTGGACGGGATTGTGGATATCTACCTCCCCGACCTGAAGTACAGCGACAGCGTCATGGCGAGGGAGTACTCGGTTGCCGGCAACTATGTGGAGGCGAGCCGGGACGCCCTGAAGGAGATGTACCGGCAGGTGGGGTCCGACCTCGTCCTGGACGACGGCGGGTGCGCCCGGCGGGGCCTCATCATCCGGCACCTCATCCTGCCCAACGAGATCGCCGGGAGCCGCGAGTGCCTCCGCTTCATCGCGGAAGAGCTCTCCCCCGCCGTGCACCTCAGCATCATGGCCCAGTACTACCCGACCAACAGGGCCGACCGGAAGGACCTCATCA
>CAZRDA010000179.1:0-4204 GCA_964598715.1 uncultured bacterium
GCTTAAATCGCCGTTTCAATCCCACTCATTAATATGGAGGCCACGTTGGCTACCGGGCGCGTATCGCCCCCCCCCGCGGCCAGGCGCTCCAGACCGGCGAAATACGCCTCGGCTACCCGCTCGTAGGCCGCCCGGGCGAAGAGCAGGGTCACGTTTACGTTGATCCCTTCCCCGATGAGGGTCTGGATGGCCGTTATGCCTTCCGGCGTGGCGGGGACCTTGATCATGACGTTGGGGCGGCCGATGGCCCGCCAGAGCCGCCGGGCCTCGGCAATGGTGCCCTGCGTGTCGCGGGCGAGGAACGGAGAGACCTCGAGGGAGACGTAGCCGTCCCGGGCGGCGGTCTCGGTGTAGACCCGGCGCAGCAAGTCGGCGGCGTCCTGGATGTCGGCGATGGCGAGCTGCTCGTAGGTCCCCTGGGCATCCAGGTCCCGGCGCGCCTCCAGGGCCTTGAGGGCGTTGGAATAGTCGGTGCTGCCCGTGATCGCCTTCTCGAAGATGGCCGGATTGGACGTGACGCCCCGCAGGCCGTCCTCGGTCATGAGGCGCAGCAGTTCGCCGCTCGTGATGAGGCTTCGACGGAGGTAGTCGAGCCAGACCGACTGGCCGTATTGGTGGAGAGCCTTCAAGGCATTCACGGCCTTCTCTTTTCTGCGGATTCGCCCCCGGGGCGATGCCAGGCTTCCACCGCGCCCCCCGCCCTGCAAGACTGATTGTTACCAGCAAGGCCGCCCTGGCGCGGGCCTCAGTCCACCCAGTCCGCGACGAAGATGTTCATCTCACCGGGCACCTGCTGGTTCCGGTGGGAGGCGAAGACGAGGAGCCGGCCATCCCGGGAGAACATGGGGAAGCCGGCGAAGGGCTCGCCGTAGGTGAGCCGTGTGAGGTGCGTGCCGTCGGTGCGGATCAGGTAGAGGGCAAAGCTGCGGCCGCTCGGGTCGTGCAGGTTGCTCGAGAAGACGATCCGCTTGCCATCGGGGTGCAGGAAAGGGGCGAAGGAGGCGGCGCCCAGGTCCGTCACCTGGCGGATATTCCCCCCATCGGCGTCCATCAGGAAGAGTTCCATCTGCCTCGGGCGGACCAGGTGGCGGGCCAGCAGGTCCCGGTAGGCCGTGATCTCGGCGGACGTCCGGGGGTGCCATGCCCGATAGACGATCGTCCTCCCATCCCAGGAGAAGAAGGGGCCGCCGTCGTAGCCGAGCCGGTCGGTCAGGCGGAGGAGGTTGCTCCCGTCAATATCCATCAGATACAGGTCCAGGTCCCCCTCGCGCAGGGAGGTGAAGACGATCTTCGTCCCATCCGGCGAGACCGCCCCCTCGGCGTCGTACCCGACGTTGTGGGTGAGGCGGCGCAGGTCCGACCCGTCCAGGGCGGCGCTGAAGATCTCGTAGTCGGGGTAGATGGGCCAGACGTACCCGCCGCTCAGGTCGGGCCGGGGAGGACAGGCCGCGCTGCCGAGGTGGGTGGAGGAGTAAATGAACCGGTCCTGTCCCGGCACGAAGAAGGCGCAGGTGGTCCGCCCGCCCTCCTTGCTCAGGAGCCGGAGGCCGGACCCGTCCACGTGCATCATGAAGATTTGATCGCAGGCGAAGCCGTCGCGTGTGGCCTGGAAGATGAGGCGGCTGCCGTCGGGGGAGAAGTAGGCCTCGGCATTCTGGCCGCCGAAGGTGAGCTGCCGGAGGTTCGCCAGGTGGCGCTCACGCTCCCCGAGGACCGGGTCCCGCTCGACCGGCCGCACGGGCCCGCGCTGGCCCGTGCATCCGGCCGCCAGCGCCACCGCCCCGAGCCCCATCGTGAGAAATGCCCGCCGGTCCACCCGTCGCCTCCCCCGTGCCCTTCCGTCGCTCCCGCCTTCCCCCCCGCTGCTTACGACCCGGCCAGGAGGCCGAGGAGCGTCTGGCGGAGCCACTCCTGCTCCTCCGGTCGCACCCCCTCCCCGAGCCGGACCACGTCCCGGTCGGACCGGACGAAGAGTTCTGTCCGGTCCTGCGCCTCCTGCCGGGGCCAGCGGAGCGACACCGGCCCCACCCGGAGCGCGGCGTCGCGCCCGGCCGCGGCGACCGGCCGCAGGCCCACCTCCTCGATCTCCCCCTTGGGGAGCCGCCGCAGCCGGATGGGCCGGCCGCAGACGCGGTACCCGAAGGCCAGGCCGGACGGGTCCTCCCGGATCATCATCCGCCCCCGGCTGGCGGCCACCGCGAGGAGGAGAACGACGAGGCCGACCAGGAGGAAAAACGGCCCGAGGACCCAGGTGATCCCGGGCGGGCTCTCCGTGATCGCCCGCCCGGTCGCTTTGGCCCAAAGGGCGGTGCCCCCAAACGCGGCGAACGCGGAGCCGAAGAGCAGGAAGAACACTGTCCCCCACGAGAAGCCCGGGGCGGGGAGGAGGATGATCCAGCCGCCCGGGCTCCGCGTGACCTCGATCGCGCTCCCGGGGGGAAGCGGTGGGATGCCCGCTCCCGCGCTCGCTCCCCAGCGGGGAGACTCCCTGCGGAGTTCCTCCTGGAGGGGTCGGTCCAGGGCGTCCCAGGGGACCCGCCGCTCCTGCCCTCCGGTGCGGTCAATGGCGGGGAGCCGGAGCTTCTCGGCCAGGGCCTCGAGTCGCTGGTAGGCTTTGACCTCCCGGCGGTCCTCCATGACGCTGACCGGCTTGCGCTCGCCCCGGAACGCCAGGCCCACTACCCAGACTGAGTAGGAATGGGACCCGCCGCCTTTGGAGGAAGAGGAGCGTCGGATCTCCATGGTCAGGACGACGCCCTCCAGGTCATCGAGCGGCCCCCGTCGGATCGCGGCGTGCGGCCAGAATCCCTTCCTTCGCCTGTACGTCCGCGTGACGAGGTCCAAGGAGAGTTCGTGGCGCCAGAAGGCTCCCAGCAGCCCGACGACCGCGAAGAACGCTCCCGCTCCGCCAAACCACCAGCGGGCGGTCGCGTCGCCGATCAGGCCCGAGAGCGCAACAGAGAATATGCTTGCCCCGATTCCACAGAACACCCATCCGCCCAGCGGCCGGTGGGCGAAGACCAGCTCCCGGTCTGTCTCCCTGAGGAGGGGTATCTCGACGGGCATCCGGATCGCGCCTCCGCCGCCATCCCGGACCTGCCAGTGTGGAGCTGCTTCTCCCGGGGGCGGACGCGTTGCCGATGCCGCCGGGTGTGTGCAAAAAGCGGGCCCGCCCCCCCCGCCGAGCCGTTCCTATCGGTGGCGCAGTCCCTTCTCTTCGAGGCCTACTCGATGGCGCCGAGGCGGCCGTTGTGGCTGCCCATGTACCAGAGCCGCCCCTCGGCGTCCACGATCATCTTCCGGATGCCGACCCCCTTGGACGGGAGCGGGAAGACCCGGACCTGTCCCGTCTTCGGGTCTAGGCGCACGACCGTATCGGTGGTGATCTCGTTGGCCCACACGACGCCCGCCCCGTCCACAGTCACGGCGTAGGGACCCCCGCCCGGGCCGGCCGGCAAGGGGTATTCCTTGACCACCTTCCGCGCTGCAGGGTCCACGCGCAGCAGCGTGCCCTTGCCGTAGAGCGTGACCCAGAGTGAGCCATCGGGGGCCACGGCCATCCGGCGCGGCTGGGAGTCCGGCTCCAGAACGAGTTCCGTGATCGTGCCGGTCTTCGGGTCCAACCTGCCCAGCTTCCCGGCGCGGATCTGACAGAACCAGACATCGCCCGCCTTGTCGAGCGCGATCCCATAGGGACGGCCGGCGGTCCTGAATTCCGTGATCTTCCCCGTCCGCGTGTCCAGCCGGCCGATCCGATTCCCGCCCTGGACCGTGAACCAGATCACGCCCGCCTCGTCAATCACCAGCGTGTGCGGATCGCCGCCCGAGGGGGCCTTGTGCTCGGTCACCTGGCCCGTGGCCGGGTCGAGGCGGCCGATGGTGCCGTTGCCGTTACCCGTGTACCAGACCTGGCCGCGCGCATCCACGAGGAGGCCGTGGGGCCTGGCCCCCGCCGGCAGGTCCCACTCCTTGAAGGTCTTCGCGCGGGTGTCGAAGCGCGCGATCTTGTTCCCGTGCATGACCGCGATGTAGATGTTGCCGTCCGGCCCCGGGGCCGGATCGCGCGCGAACTCCGGCGTAGGCACCGCCCATTCGGAGACCTTCCCCTCGATGTTGGGGCGTGCCCCCGGCGGGATGGCGTAGTTGGAGCCGCCGGCCCAGGCGGCTCCTGCGATCCCGATAAGAACACCGATCGTGGCGCTGC
>CAZRDA010000180.1:0-4180 GCA_964598715.1 uncultured bacterium
GAAGGTCTTGGGCTCGTGGGCGGCGGCGAAGAGGCGCCGGGCCATCTCGAGCGGAATGATCTCGTCTCTCTCCCCGTGCAGGAACAGGACCGGGCAGCGAACACTCGCGATCTGCGCCAGGGAATCGTACGTGGGGGCGCCGGGGGAGGGCGGGGGGAGGAAGGGGAAGTAGAGGCGCATCACGTCCGCACTGGAGGTAAAGGCCGCCTCGAGGACTGAGCCCGCGCACCGGTGGCGGGCGGCGATGTGCACCGCGAGGGCGGTCCCCAGCGAGCGGCCGAACAGGATGAGGGGCAGACGGGATTCCGTCGCGCGGGCCGCGGCTGCCTGGAAGGCCGCCTCGGCGTCCAGGAAGGTGCCGGCCTTGGAGATCTCGCCCTCGCTCCGGCCGTACTCCCGGTAGTCAAAGAGGAAAACCGACACCGGCACCGCCTCGCGCAGAAGGGCGAGGTTCTCCAGCCGGTGCGAGATGTTTCCCGCATTCCCGTGGAACCAGAGCCAGGTGGCGACGGCCTTCGGATGCGGGACCCACCAGGCGTGCAGCCGGACGCCATCGGTCGTCCGGAAGAAGACGTCCTCGTAGGGGAGACCCGCGTCCGTCGGGGTCCCGATGAAGGCCCGCTCGGGGAAGAAGACCGTGCCCTTCTCGGGAAACATGGCGCTAGGTCTCGCCCACCACCTCGCCCATGCGCCTCACGTCATAGCCACCCAGGGCGGCCACGGCGGCCCGGAACTCCGGGCCGCGGATCAGGGCGAGGAGGGGTGCGAGGAGCGGGGCCTCGTAGTGGGACCTGGGGATCACCAGGTCGTAGCGCTCCTGGAGGAGGGGGACGAAGTCCAGGTCAAGGGCACGGGCTGCCGCGAGGATGCCGAGGCCGCAGTCCGCGGCCCTGCTCCTGACGGCGGCGGCCACGGTCAGGTGGGTGTACTCCTCGCGGGAGTATCCAGGGATCTTGGCGGGGGGAATCCCCCGCTGCTTTAACTGGTAATCGAGCAGGATGCGGGTCCCGGAGCCGCGCTGGCGGTTGATGAACTGGAGATCCGGGCGCGCGAGGTCCTCCAGGGTCCGGATCCCCTTGGGGTTCCCCCTCTGGACGATGAGTCCCTGCTCCCGGAACGTCAGGTTGACCAGGAGAGCGGGGATGCCCTGGAGGGTCTGCCGGACGAAGGAGAGGTTGTACTCCCCCGTCGTCTCGTCCAGGAGATGGGCGCCGGCCATGTGGGCCTCCCCCCGGGCGAGCGCCGTCAGCCCCCCCAGGCTCCCCACGTTGGCCGAGGCAAGCGTCAGGTCCGGGTGGCGCTGCTTCAGCCAGGAGGCCAGGAGGTCCAGTGTGAGGTCGTGGCTCCCGATGGCCACGATAGTCCGGGCGATCTCCTCCGGGTCGCGGAGGAGCTCCACCGTGACCTCGGCCCCGGCGTGCAGCCCCTCGGAGCCTCGCGGGATCTTCACAAAGCCATCGGCGCGGACCAGCGACATGAGCGCGCCGGCCCCGCGGGAGAGCGGGGTGGCCACGATCTTGTCCCCCACCTGCCCCACCTTGACCCGGAGAAATTCATCCTCACCCATGGGCGAGAGGACCTTCCGGGTGAGGGTCGCCCGGACCTTGCGCCGAGCTGGCAGGGCCAGGCCCAGCATCCGGTAGAGGAGCGGCCGGCCCAAGAGTTCGAACGTGACGACCGCCGAGACCGGGTAGCCCGGAATCCCCAGAACCGGTTTTCCCTGCGCGATCCCCAGGATCACCGGGTGGCCCGGCCGGATGGCGATCCCGTGGACCAGGACCTTTCCTAGTTCGGCCACGGCGGCCGCGGTAAAGTCCTCGGATCCGGCGGATGACCCGGCGTTCACCACCACGATGTTGTGGTCCTGTAACGCCTCCCGGATCGCCTCTAGGACCCGGGGATACTCGTCCGGGATGATGGGGAAGCGGGTCGCGGTCCCCCCCCATTCCTCCACTTGGCCGGCAAGCATGAGGGAGTTGGACTCGATGATTTCCCCGGGCTTGAGGGCTGTCCCGGCGTGGACCAGTTCCGTGCCCGTGGGGATGATGGCCACCCTCGGTTTTTGCCTGACGAAGAGCGTGGCGCAGCCGCAGCCGGCCGCGGCCCCCAGGTCCACGGGGCGGAGGGGGTGGTTCTCGGGGAGGATCAGTTCCGTGGCTACCATGTCCTCCCCCATGGGCCGGATGTGGTGCCAGGGGGGGACGGCTGCCACGATCTCTACGGCGTCGTCGCCGACCGGCTGCAACGCCTCCAGCATGATGACGGCGTTGAACCCTTCCGGGATCGGATCCCCCGTATCCACCCACCGCGCCTGGTCGCCGAGCCTCAGGGTGACGGGGGTGGCCTCCGAGGCCCCGCGGGTCTCGCTGGCCCGGACCGCCACTCCATCCATGGCTGCCGCGTGGTAGTGGGGGGAGGAGAGGGCCGCCCAGACCGGCCGGGCCGTCACGCGCCCCAGACACTCGGCCACCGGGAGGGCTTCCCCCGGCAGGCGGCTGCAGGCCCCGACCTCGTCCAGGGCGGTGAGGAAGCGCTCGACCGCCACATCCAGGGGGATGTCCTCCAGGTAAACCTTCCGGCCCTTCAACGGATGGACCATGCACTCACCGGATACCTAGAAGAGACGGACGGTTACCCGCTCGCCCGCCTGGATGCCGCTGGCGTCGGCCGGGACCTTCACCAGGCCGTCGGCCCGGACCAGCGTGTAGATCAGGTTCGACTTGCCGAAGACCGGCTCGGCCGTGAGGACCCCGTCCTTTCGGGTGAGCCGCACCGGAACGTAGTCCTCCCGTCCCGGGATGGAGTTGACGTTCTTGCCGAGGGTGGCCGTCACCTCGGGTCGGTGGGGAGGCTCCCGGAGGCCGAGGAGCGCCGCGATCGCCGGGAGGACGAAGAGCCCGGCGATGACGATGGCGGAGACCGGGTTGCCGGGGAGCCCGACGACCGGTGTCTTCCCGACGAGAGCCAGAATGGTGGGCTTCCCCGGTTTGATCGAGAGCCCGTGGACCAGGACGCCCGGAGCGCCCAGGGCGTTGATGACGTTCGCCGTGATGTCCCGGACGCTCACGGAGGAGCCGGCGGAGAAGACGGCGAGGTCCCCCTCCGAGAGCGCCCGCTGCGCGAGCGCCCGGAGCGCCTCCTCCCGGTCCGGGGAGATCCCCAGGGGCACCGGGATCCCCCCCGCCTGCCGGACCAGGGCGCCGATGGTGTAGGTGTTGATGTCCCGGATCTGGCCGGGCCCGGGCTCCTGGTCGGGGGGGACGACCTCATCCCCCGAGGAGACGATGGTGACCCGCGGCTGGCGCCGGACCCGCACTGAGGTGATCCCTACCGCCGTCAGGCCCCCCAAATCCTGCGCGCGAAGGCGGTGCCCCCCGGGCAGGAGGGCTTGTCCCCTCCGCACGTCCTCCCCCACCTGGATCACGTTCTCCCCGGGGGCCACGGGCCGCAGCACCTCGATGGTGGTGGCATCCACGGCCTGGGTGTGCTCCACGATGACGACCGCATCCGCCCCCCCTGCCAGCATCCCGCCCGTGTGCGCCTTCGCCGCCTCCCCCGGGTTCAGGCTCACGGCCGGGGCCTGCCCCATGGAGACCTCCCCGACGACCTTGAGGTAGGCCGGCAGGCCCTCGGTGGCGCCGAACGTGTCCTCCGCCCGGACGGAGAAGCCGTCCATGTTGCTCCGGGGGAAGGCCGGGAGGTCCACCGGTGAGGCGAGCTCCTCGACAGTGACTCGCCCGAACGCCTCCGCCATCGGGACCATCTCTGTCTCCGGAATCGGAGCGATCCGGGGCAGAAAGCGGGCGGCGGCTTCCTCGACCGTCAGCACCTGGAAAAGTTCCGCCATGCGATGCTCCGGGGAATGGGGTGGTGCCACCGAGTAAAACAGGGGGGGAAAGGGTTGTCAAGGAGCGCAGGCGGGGATCCCAACGGGAAGCGGTTGCGCCTGGCGCTCGGACCGCATATCATCCCGCGCAAGTCCGCCTGCGGTGGGAGGCGCTGGGGTGAGCCTTTTTGAGGCCGCGGTCCTGGGGGTCGTCCAGGGTCTGACGGAGTTTCTGCCGGTCAGCAGTTCGGCCCACCTGGTCCTCGTGCCCTGGGCCCTCGGCTGGCGCGACCCCGGCCTGACCTTTGACGTCACCGTCCACCTCGGGACGCTCCTGTCGCTGCTGCTCTACTT
>CAZRDA010000181.1:0-4175 GCA_964598715.1 uncultured bacterium
CCAAGTACTTCCCCACCACGGCGATGGTGACCCGCCGCGCCGGATGCTTGACCTTGCGGACGATCTCCTCCCAGGTGCCGAGATCCTGAGAGGTGACCGGCAGGCGGAGCATGTCCACCAGAATTTGATCCAGCCCCTCGCTGTGGAGGAACGGGGGGACCTCGTAGACCGTCTCGACATCCTTGGCGGTGATCACCGCCTTCTCCGACACGTTGCAGAAGAGGGCGATCTTGGCCTTGAGTTCCTTAGGGAGGAGCCGGTCGGTCCGGCAGAGGAGGATATCCGGCTGGATGCCGATCTCCAGCAACTCCTTCACGCTGTGCTGCGTCGGCTTGGACTTCAGCTCGCCCGCCGTCGGGATATAGGGGACCAGAGTGAGATGGATGAAGACGGCGTTGTCGCGCCCCACGTCGGCCCGGAACTGGCGGATCGCCTCGAGGAACGGGAGGCCCTCGATGTCGCCCACCGTCCCCCCCACCTCCACGATGACCACGTCCATCCCCTTCGCGACCCGGTGGATGGCCCGCTTGATCTCGTCGGTGATGTGGGGGATGACCTGGACGGTCCCGCCCAGATAGTCGCCGCGGCGCTCCTTCGTGATGACCGTGTGGTAGATCTGGCCCGTGGTGACGTTGTTGAGCCTGGACAGAGCGGCCGTGGTGAAACGCTCGTAGTGGCCCAGGTCCAGGTCGGTCTCGGCGCCGTCGTCGGTGACGAAGACCTCCCCGTGTTGGAAGGGGTTCATGGTCCCGGCGTCCGCGTTGAGGTAGGGATCTATCTTGAGGAGCGTGACCTTGAAGCCCCGCCCCTCCATCAGGGACCCGATGGAGGCCGAGGCCAGCCCCTTCCCCAGCGACGAGAGAACCCCACCCGTCACGAAGATGAACTTGGTGTCCATGCCCCCCTCTCGAGTTGGCGCCGCACCCGCGCCAGATCCTCCGGTGTATCCACCCCCACCGAGTCGTGCCGCGTCTCCACCACCCTGATCCGCACCCCGTGCTCGAGGGCCCGGAGCTGCTCGAGCCGCTCCGCCTCTTCGAGCGGCGTCGGCTTCCACGCCGTGAACCGGAAGAGGAATTCGCGCCGGTACACGTAGAGGCCGATGTGCTTACACGGCGGCGCCGCGGTTCCCCGCTGGCCGTCACGCGCGTGCGGAACGGGGGCCCGGGAAAAGTAGAGGGCGTACCCCTCCAGGTCCCGGACGACCTTGACCACGTTGGGGTCCGCCAGGTCCCGCGCATCCTCGATTGCCCGGCAGACTGTCCCCATCTCCAGAGCGGGGTCGGCGAAGAAAGGCTCCACCGCCTCGTCCACCATCGCCGGGGGGAGGAGCGGCTCGTCCCCCTGGACGTTCACGACCAGGTCGCAGGGCACCTCCCGGATCGCCTCGGCGATCCGATCGGTCCCCGAGGGATGGCCCGGGTCGGTCAGGACCGCCTCCGTCCCGAAAGCCCGGACGGCGGCGGCGATCCGCTCGTCGTCCGTGGCCACCAGGACCCGGTCCACGGTCTTGGCCTCCGCCGCCCGCTCCGCCACGTGCTGAACCATCGGCTTCCCGGCGAGATCCGCCAGGGCCTTCCCGGGGAACCGGCTGGAGGCGTAGCGCGCCGGAATGACCGCTACGACATTTCGCGCGGGTCCCATGGATCAGCCCTTTCGCTCTTCGGGACCTGCGGTCCGCCGGGGGCGGGCCGGCCCGGCGCCGACCAGGATTGCCTGGGCTAGCTCCTCCCGGCTCACCGTGGCCGTCCCCACTTTCCCCACCACGACCCCGGCCGCCTGATTGGCGAGCATCGCCACCTGCCGCGCCGACAAGCGGGCCGCCAGCCCCAGGGCAACTGTAGCCACTACCGTATCCCCCGCTCCCGTGACGTCGTAGACCTCCTTCGCCACGGCCGGGATGTGCGTGACGCTCCCATCCCGCTCGAAGAGGGACATCCCCTGCTCCCCCCGGGTCATGAGGAGGTTGTCGGCATCCAGCCGTGCCCGCAGCGTCTTCCCGACCGCGACCAGCTCCTCCACGTTCCGGATCGGCCGCGCGGCGGCCGCGGCCGCCTCATGATGGTTCGGCGTGATCACCGCCACCCGCCGGTAGAGCCGGAAGAGGGCGAGCTTCGGGTCCACCACGACCGGCACCCGGTGGCGGCGGGCCAGGGGCAGGAGCGCCCTCACCAAGGGACCGGTGATGACCCCCTTCCCGTAGTCCGAAATGACCAGGGCATCCGCCTCCGGCAGCAGGTTGCGTAGCCGCCCCGAGAGCGCCCGCACCCCACTCGCGGGCAGATCCGCCACGGCCTCCCGGTCGAACCGGACCACGTGCTGGCTCCCGGCCACCACCCGGGTCTTGATCGTGGTCGCCCGCCCCCGGTCCACCAGCACCGTGTCCCCCTTGATCTCGACCCGCTCCAACTCGTGCACCAGCCGCTCGCCGGCGATGTCGTTCCCCACCACCCCCACCAGGCTCACCTGGGCCCCGAGGGCCCGCAGGTTCGCGGCCACGTTGGCCGCCCCTCCGAGGCGAACGCTCTCGGAGCGGACCTGGACGACCGGGACGGGCGCCTCGGGAGAGATCCGGGAGACCGCTCCCCAGATGTACTCGTCCAGCATCAGGTCCCCGACCACGAGGACCCGCGCCCGCTCGAACCTGGGGAGCGCCGCCGTGAGCTTGCCCGAGCTTGTTGCCGCGCCGGTCACGGGCCGCCTCTCACTCTCACGATTCGACCCACCGGATCAGGCATGGCGCGTCCCCTCCTGCCGGCCCGGCGCCCCGTCTCCCTGCTCCCGTAAAAATGACTTGAGCCGACGGCCCAGCGTCCGTCGGCTCGGGAGCCTCGGAAGGCCGAGGCGCTCCCTGAGGAGCGGTTCCTCCGCCAGATACCGGTGCAACCCCTGGTAGGTCCCGATCCGCTGCAGTGTCATTACGAAGAAGACCTTCAGCATCACCCCGTCGGCATAGACCCGGGGCCGCCCGCGCAGGCGCCGCCCGTCCCCGTCCCGGACGGTCTCGTCCACTAAATCCAATAACTTAACGAGCGCCGCCCGATTTGTGACCATCGGTAGTCTTCCCCGTCGGACCAAAAAACGAGAGATGTATACCCTATGAGCCCCCGGGGTGCAAGTGTTATTTATGACCAGCAGTCCCCGATCCGGCTTCCCCGGCGATGGCCCCGCGAAGGTACGTGCAAAGGATGTGCTGAAGGATCAAGTGGGCATCCTCCGCCTGCTCGATCCGCCCGGCGGGCACGGCCAGGCAGAGCTCCGCGATCGTCTTCGCCTTGCCCCCATCGAACCCGGTGAGGGCCACGGTCCGCGCCCCCCGCTCCCGCGCCACGCTCAGGGCCCGCAGCACGTTCTCGGAATTCCCGCTCCCGGTCAGCGCAAGCACCACGTCCCCCGGGTTCACGAGGTTCCGGAGCTGCTCCGCAAAGACGTTCGCGTATTCCGTGTCATTGGCCCAGGCCGTGAGCAGCGGGATGTTATCCGTGAGCGCGATGACCCGGAAGCGCCTCCCTGTCCGGGGGGCAGTCCCCTTGCCCAGGTCGCAGGCGAAGTGGGAGGCCGTCGAGGCGCTCCCGCCGTTGCCCAGCAGGAAGACCTGCCGATCGTTGGCGCGTGCCTCCAGCAGCAGGCCCGCGATGGCCTCCAGCGTGTCGAGCGGGCTCGCCTCCAGTGCCGTCTGGAGCTCCTCCAGGTACGCCGCCGCGTGCCGCTTCATAGCTGCACCTCATCGAGCGCCGGCAACCCCGGCCACTCCTCCTGGGCCCGCCGATAACTCTCAGGGGTCCCGATGTCCCGGTGGTACCCCTCCACGGGGAAGGCGTACATCCGGCCCGCTGCCCGGGGCAGGACGTGGAACCCGAAGTCCGCAAACCCATCACCGGGGAGCAGGTCAATGAGCCCCTGCCGCGCCAGGTAGACTCCCGCGTTCGCCCAGGGCGAGGGAGGGGCCGCCGGCTTCTCCACGAACGCGGTGATCCGGTTCGACGTGTCCAGGACCGCGATCCCGCAGCGTCGCGGATCTTCCGCACGGAAGACGGCGACCGTCATGAGGCCCCGGTGGCCCCCGTGGAACGTCCGGAGCGCCGACAGGTCCACCGTGGACACGTTATCGGCATAGATGACGAAGAACGACTCCTGGTCGCCAACAAAGCCCCGGTTGGCCCGGACCGTTCCTG
>CAZRDA010000182.1:0-4158 GCA_964598715.1 uncultured bacterium
CCCTGCGCGCCTACCGGCACGCGCGGGCGCGGGGAGAAACGACGGTGGAGGACGGCGACTACCGGTGGGCGATCGACGATTTCCTTCCGGCGCTCAGCGCCGAGACCCTTCGGGCCCAGGAGGCGATGGCGGTCGCCATGTGCTCCTCCCGCCGCTTCCTCCCGCCCCGGTATCTCAGGGGAGGGCGCCCGTGATCCCCCTCTACCTCAAGGGGGCCGACTTCGCGGAGCCGGACGACGCCGTGTACTACCTCCTGACGCGGGACGGGCTCTTCCTGGTCAAGCGGACGCCCGTCTTCGCCTCCTGCATCCGGGCCCGGGGTCTCCCCTGGCTGGCGGGCGCGCGGGAGGAGGTCCGCTGGCGCGGCCCCCGGATTCCCGCCCCCTTGCTCGGCCGGGTGGTCGGATTCTTCCGGGAGGTGTACCGGCGGTATCAGGCGGAGGCGGTCGTGTTGCTCCTCTGCCGCGCCGACCGGCCTGCCTTCGAGATGGAGGTGCCGGAGCAGGTGGTGGCGGGCGGGCATGCCCGCTACCAGATCGGTCCGTGCCCGCCGGGTCTCATCCGGGTGGGAACGCTGCACAGCCACGCGGGCGCCGAGGCGTTTCACTCGGACCTGGACGACTTGGACGAGCGGCACGCCGATGGGCTGCACGTGACCGTGGGGACGCTAGATCGGCGGCCGACGTACGCCTGCTCGCTGGTGGTGGACGGCCGGCGGTTCCCCCTGACCCCGCTGGAGGTCTTCGAGGCGCTCCCGGCTGATGGGGGGGGACCCGCCGATCCGGCGTGGCTGGCCCGCCTGCGTCTCGAGGAGATCCCCCGCGACATCCACGAGGAGGGGCCGCCGGCGGCCATCTGAGGGGCGGGGATGCTGGAGGTCAAAGTGATTGGGCTGGGGGGGATCGGGTGCGCCCTGCTCCCGCCGCTCGCCCGCTACCTGTACTATGCCGGGACCGGCTGCCGCCTGACCCTCGTGGATGGGGACGCCTTCGAACAGCGCAACCTGCCGCGTCAGGCGTTCCGGGCCGCCGGGAACAAGGCGCGGGTGAAGGCGGAGGAGGTCGCGCAGGAGTTCCCCGGCCTCTCCGTCCGGGCCATCGCGGAGTTCGTGACGCCGGGGAACGTGGCCGATCACATCCGGAGCGGCGACGTGGTGTTCCTCGGAGTGGACAACCACCGGACCCGGAAGGTGGTGAGCGACCACTGCGAGCGTCTGGCGGACGCCCTCCTCATCTCGGGGGGGAACGAATGGACCGACGGCAACGTTCAGGTGTACTGCCGGCGCGAAGGGGGCGACCTCTCCGCCCCTCTCACCCGCTTCCACCCGGAGATCGCCCTCCCCGGCGATGGCTCCCCCGCCGACGCCTCCTGTGATCAAGCGGTCGCGGCCGGGGTCCCCCAGCTCCTCTTCATGAATCTGGCCGTCGCGTCGGCGATGCTGAATGCCTTCTACGCCTGGCAGCAGGGGGGTATCCGCTACGGGGAGGTGTACCTGGACATTCTGGCTGGCCGGAGCCAGCCGGTCGAGCGGAGGGGGTCCCGTGAGTGAAGAGATCCGGCAGGCGGGGATCAGCCGTGCGGCGGCCCGGACGGAGGCGGCGGTCCGGGTCCTCTACGGCATCCATGCGCTGGAGGTGGACGTGGCCGGCCGGACGGTGGCGGAAATCCGCCACGCCCTCGCCCAGCCCCTGAATATCAGTCCGCGGGCAGTGCCGGTCGTGGACGGCGCGGTGGTGGCGGAGGGCCACGTCTTGCAGGCTGGACAGCAACTGGAGTTTGTCCGGCTCGCGGGGGAGAAAGGCCGCCCGCAATGAGCACCGGCAGCCCCGGCGGTGCCGGAGCCCCGCGGGCTCCGACCGCTCTCAGAGATACTGGCCGTAGCGGATCTTCTCCACGACCTCCTTGATCCGCCGGTAATCCTCGATCACCCGGAGGAGATCCTCGGTCTGCACGGGGCCGGGCTGCTCTCCCGCCCCCTCGCGCCGCGCCTTCTCCTCCAGGGCCCGCTGGACGATCTCCGCCAAGTCCCCACCGCTCATTTTCACCGTCCGCGCCAGGACGGCGTCGGAGTCGAGGTTCCCGAAGAGGGGCCGGCCGGCTGCCATCTCGGCGTGCCGCTGGTGGATAGCCAGGATCTCGCGCTTCTCGTCCCCGTCCGGGAGCGGCACCTCGATGAGTCGATCGAGCCGGCGCGGGCCGACGAGGCTGGGGTCCACCGCATCGGGGCGGCTCGTGGAGGCGACCGCCAGCGTCTCCTGCGTCCCCGCCAGCGCCTCCAGCTGCTCTAAGAGAACGGTGATGACGCGCCGGCTCGCCGCGCGGGCCTCCTCCCCCGGGAACATCCGGTCGAAGGAGAGGGCCTCGATCTCGTCCAGGAACAGCACGCCCCGCCCGTTGCCCCCGAGCGCCTGGAAGACCTCCTGAATGAGTTCGCCCGAGTCGGCGTACCACTTGAAGGCGATGTGCCGCAGCCGAAGGTGGTAGAAGACGGCCTCCGCCTCGCGGGCCAGCGCCTTGGCCAGGAGGGTCTTCCCGGTCCCGGGAGGCCCGTACAGCAGGATCCCCCTGGCCGGCACCGTCCCCCACCGCTGGTGCAGCTCCGGCCGGCGCAGGGCGAGGACGAGGCTCTGGACCTCCCGCTTCGCCGCCGCCAGGCCCCCGATCTCCTGCAAGGTGACGCGGGGGTGCGGGTCCATGTCCACTTTCCCCCGCAGGTCGCCGAAGCGCTTTGCGAGAGCGCCGAGGAGGTCCTCCAGGCGACGGATGGTCGCATCGGGGACGGTGGGATGGCTGGGCCTGGCGGATGCCATGACTACTCCTGGGGGCAAGGCCGGGGGGTTATCCCCCCTTACCACACGCCCCCGGGCGCGTCAACCGTGTTCGAGGTGTGGGCGGGAGAGGGAGTGGGGGGCAGCAGGAGGGCGAGCTGGTTGAGGACCTCGGAGGCTGTCGCGCGGTCTTTCCCGAGGGTCCCCTGGACCGCCTCGATGTTCACGCGGGTCGCCCGGGTGGTGCGCGGGCCCGCTACCGGAGCGCCTGGCGCTTCTGGTGGTGGAGTTCTCGGCCCCCCCCTGCGCCAACGCCAACCAGGGGCTCGGTGCCCGGCTCCAGGCCGGACAGGATCCTGAGCTGGCCCTCGAAGGCCCGGAGCTTCCCCATCTCCCCTTCAAGGGCCTGGATGAGGGCAGCCTGCTGGCGGAGCTGGGTGAGGAGGAGCTGGTTCTCCTCCCGGAGGCTTTCCAGCCGGACCTGCTGGGAGCGGAGGGAGAACTCCCCGAAGAACCCCCAGGCGGCCAGGGCCAAGAGCAGGGCCCCCAGGAGACCGAGCCCAGTCAGGCCGAGGTGGGAGAAACGGACCTGACGGGTCCGACCCTCGGGAGAAAGGGCAAGGAAGGTGACGTACCGCTTTGCCAGAGGACCGAGGTGGGAAATCACCACCTGTTTCAGGAGCAAGAAGTTTTGTATGAAGACCATGACAATGCCTCCATCCCCGGTCCCGCGCCCTTCCGAACTGCACGCGGTCCACAGGCGACTGCCGGGGAGTGCAACTTTCGTACCTGCGGGGGGATCGGACCCAGAGGAGCTGGCCTTTCAAGTGCGGTGGGGTTATGCGCTTGCCTGCCCAGGGAGACCCGGCTCCGGAAACCCCCTGTTACCTTTCCCCACCAGGGGGGTGGGGGGGTTCCCAGGCCAGGAAGCCGGCTCTCTCTAGGGGGTGTCGCCGCTGAGGGCGGCCGGGGATGGACCTTCCGGAGCCGCGGCCGGGACCTCCGAGAAGGCGTTCAGGAGCAAGGCCAAGACGAGGGCGAGTAGTACGGGCATGAGGAGCCCGAACATGCTGGTTCCCTCTCCTCTCCCGTCCGGCATCGCCATGCCGATCTCAACTCCAGCGATGGGGCTAGGGCCCGTCTGGAGACCAAAAAGCGCTGTCCGTGAACGCGAGGGACAGTTGCAAGAAGAGTGCCCCGCTGCCTCCAAGGTTGCGTCTCCGGGGCCGGGTGCCGGTGGGCCGGCATCGGGACGGCTCGTCCCGGCGGTCGCCTCGCTGGACCGCTCAGCAGCCGCGGTGCCCGCAGGGCGCCGACCGAGGCAGGACGGCATATGCTCAGCGCTTTTCGGGAGCCGGATGTGGCCGTGGGTTGCGTGCGGTGTACCCGC